>JANWXU010000030.1 GCA_025057395.1 Bacteroidia bacterium
AACCAATCGGAATTATACAACAGCTATCCGGCACGCCAAAAAATTTTGTCTTACTTCTTCACCTTTTTTGAGGTTGCTCGAACGGAAAGAACCTTTATTTCTCGTACGCTTCATAAAGATAGAATTGTGGGGGCGTATGCTAAAAAGTTTAAAGAAATAGTTCTTGATATTATTCAGGAAGGAATTGCTACAGAAGATATCCAAGAAAGATTCTATAGTAGTTACTATCCTGATATCGTCTGGAATTTGCATTATTCTCTGCTTCTTTTTTGGATAAATGATGATTCTGAAAATTTTGTAGAAACCGAGAAAGCAATTGAAATATATTCTAAAGTTCCATTAGAAATAATGGGCCCCAATATATTTGATAGCATTTTTGAAACTATCAAATTTTCGATAAAGCAAATCAACATACCCAAATTGCTTAAACGCTTATAACATAGAGTTGGTTTCTCTCCCCAAATAAATAGGGCAAATGGCACAAGACCGAGTTCCTACTAGCAAAATTGAAAGAGCCTCTAAGTTTTTGAAGACAGGCATCAAAATTGGAGGCAACTATGTTAAGCACTATCTTAGTAGTAATAAAGATAAAGCTAGGCTTGAGGAGCAAAATGCTAGGGATATATTTGAGGGTTTTTCAGAGCTAAGAGGTTCTGCGCTGAAGATAGCTCAAATTTTATCCATGGATACAGTCAATTTTTCTCAGGCCTTTACAGAGATAATGCAAAAAGCGCAGTATTCTGTCCCGCCCATGAGTGCTCCTTTGGCAGTACAAGCTTTTACTCGTTCCATGGGCGTAAGCCCCGAAAAGGTGTTTGATAAGTTTGATGCTATGGCCCATAAAGCTGCCTCTATGGGGCAGGTACATGTGGCTTATAAAAATGGAAAAAAGTTAGCAGTAAAAATACAATATCCGGGTGTGGCAGATTCCATCCAATCAGACATAAGAATGGTTAAATCTGTTGCCCCTAAAATAGTAAATGCTTCTTTACAGGAGCTTAATCCTTTTTTTGAAGAAATTGAGGCCCGGCTTTTAGAAGAAGCAGATTACCGAAAGGAGCTACAAAACTCTTTAGCATTCAAAGAGAAATGTTCCTGTTTGCCAGGTATTATCTTTCCAGAGTATTATCCCGAGCTTTCCTCTGACAAGGTAATTACTATGGAGTGGTTGGAAGGCTTACACCTTCGAGAGTTCCTTTCCACTAACCCAAGTGCTGAACTTAGGCATCAAGTAGCTAAGCATATTTGGGACTTCTATGAATTTCAGATCCATGAGCTAAAGGCCGTAAACGCAGACCCCCATCCTGGTAATTTCCTATTTCGTGATGATGGAACGGTAGGTGTGCTTGATTTTGGCTGCACAAAAGTTTTGAGTCCGGAGCTTTATCAAAATTATTTTACTCTTGCCGAGCCCGACTTATTTGAAGATACGGAGCGGGCAGAACTAGTTTTATTGAAATTAGAAATTTTACGAGAAAGTGATACCCCTGATAAAAGAAAGCACCTATTGGGTTTATTTCGTGAATTAATTACTCTTATTGCTACTCCTTATCATCAGGGTAGGTTTTATTTTAATGATGATGCTTTTTATGAGAAGCTTAACCGTGTAGGAACGGAAATTAGTAAGTTGAGGGAAATACGCGGTAGTAAAGACTTTTTATTTATTAATCGTACTTATTACGGGCTGTATTCTCTATTTCAGCAGCTGGATGTTGAGCTCGAAACAGCTTGTAAGTATCGAGATTTTTTAAAGAAATAGGGTTAGCTCTACTCCTTAGAAGTACTATACGTGAGGTACCATGTAAAGAGTGTAAGGGGTAGAGCTTTTTAAATATATTATATTTCGGCTAAATAGCTTCTACAGCTTTTACGTGCTCGGGAAATAAGCGTATCAGAAGGCTTTGGATCCCGTGTTTTAAAGTCATGGATGAGGAAGGACATCCTGAGCAGCTTCCTCTCAATTTGAGTTTAACTATGCCATCGTCAAATCCTTCATAAATTATATCGCCTCCGTCCATTGCTACTGCAGGGCGTACTTGTTCTTCAATAACCTGTATAATCTTTTGCTCGATATCGCTTGTACCCAAAAACTTAGGTGTTACTTGTACGTTTTCTAATACTGGTAAACCCGCTTCGAAAAACTTTTGTATTTCCGCCTTAATAACCGGAATCACGTCATTCCATTGTGCATTATCATCTTTAGTAAGGGTTATAAAATTACGGCCAATAAAAACTCCTTGAGTAAAAGGGTAGCGGTATAGACGCTCAGCCAGTTGGGAGTTGCCTTTTGCACTTTCAGCATCTGGAAAATCAGCTACTCCCTCCTCTAAAATGATTTCGTCTAATACAAATTTCAAACTCGATGGATTGGGTGTTAGTTCAGTGTAGATAAACATAGTATTTTAATATTGTGATTACTCAATCAAACAATCGATGGAGAAAAAAAGTTTTGTGGGCTATAACAATGAAGAGTAGTTAACACTAACAAAAACATCTTCCTAAGCTATAGAAGCTTGCGATTTATCTGCCCAAGGTAGTACATAAAAAATTAAATATTTCATTGCGCTCCCCTACAATTCCCAAATCTAGCTCCCATTCTCTAAATTAAATTATTGAGCTGAAGTAAAGTTTAGTAGTTTGCATTTGTAAAAGAATGAGTTGTGAAATATATGGTATTAGATGCTCTTAGCTAAGAAAGTGCAATTTAGGGAACTATAAGAATAAAAAAAATTCTTTTTTGTATTTTGTATAAAGAAAACTTTTGTTATATAGGATAAAAGAAGTATATTAATCTATCACGTAGAAGTAAGTAATGCGCGTCTTAACGTTTTTTCTACTTCTAGTAAGTATACTACAACAAGAAGTAGGAGCCCAAAGTTTAACTCCTAGAGCTGCTCATCATTATGATTTGGGAATTGAGAAATTCAAAAAAGAAGATTATTGGGGCGCTCTAGCAGAATATGACACTGTAATTATGCTTTCTCCTAATGAGCCTGATGCATATTTTAATAGGGGGCTAGTGAAAAGAAAAATAGGGGATATTAAAGGAGCGATTGCAGATTACTCCCAAGCTCTAAAATTAAATCCTTATGATGCGGCAGCTTATTATAATCGGGCTTTTCTTAAGCAAATGTTAGGGCAGACGCATGCTGCTATTGAAGACTACACGTTGGCTATAAAATACAACCCTAATGATGCGGATGCTTATTTGAATCGTGGAGAGGCTAGAACGAAATTACTAGATTATCGCAATGCTATTCTTGATTTTACCAGAGCAATACAGCTAAAGCCAGACTACTATCAGGCTTTTTATAACCGTGCTAATGCTAAAAGAGATGCTTTGGACCACCATGGTGCTCTACAAGATTATAATAAGTCGCTTGAAATTAACCCCCAATTTACTGCTGCTTTAGTCAATCGTGCTCTTACTTATACAAGAATGAGTCGATTTACCGAAGCCCTTGCCGACTACACTAGAGCTATAGAGATAAATCCTTACGATGGAGAGGCTTTCTTTTATAGAGCACAAACTAAAATTAAAATGGGAGATAAAAATGGTGCTTGTGACGATATGTACAGTGCAATTGAAGTAGGTTATGACAAAGCTTTTACAGACTTCCAAAAGCTTTGTCAATAAGCTTGAAAATTTTTATTTAATTTTATTGGGTATGAAGTAGTAAGTTTTGTATGGTTATGAAATATTTTAACAAACTATTGATTCAACTTTTTTTATTGGTTTATGCTGCTATAAGCTGTCAGGGCCAGCTATATGAAGTAAGTGGACCGTTTCGAGTAGGAGAGAAAGAATTTTCTTTTACAGACGCTACTCTTCCTAGTGGAAATCAAAGAATTACAGGAAGAATTTTTTTTCCTGCTCATGCAGCTAATACCAATGAATTAGCAAATGATACTTTTCCGGTAGTTGCTTTTGGGCATGGTTTTAATATTAGCTATTTGAGTTATCGTAATATTTATCGCCATCTTGCTTCTTGGGGCTATGTTGTGATTTCTCCTGATGTTCAAAATGGAATCAATGTTAATCATCGAATTTTTGCCCAGCAATTAGCCGCCTGCATAAAATATCTTAAAAAAGAGGGCCAAACTGCTGGTTCTTTTTACTTTCAAAAAATAGCATCTACCAGCGCATGTATGGGGCATTCGATGGGGGGAGGAAGTAGCTTTCTAGTTGCTTCCGTTTTTGATAGTGTAACGGCATTAGTAGGGTTGGCGCCCGCAGAAACCAATCCTTCCGCAGTGGAGGTACTAAAGAGTAATTCAGTGCCGATTCTAATTATTAGTGGTAGTTCTGATAATACTACTCCCGAAAGTCAGCACCAAGCACCTATGTATAGTGCTTCTCCCGCCTCGAAGCTATGGATTAGTTTACGAGGAGGAGCTCACTGTAAATTTACGGATGGACCTACTATTTGCGACTTAGTATCTTCCCCTGGAACTATTAGTCGAGAGGAGCAGCTTACTCTTACTAGGAAATATATAACTCCATTTCTAGGCTATTATTTAAAAAATATTTCGGACGCAAAGACCTATATTTGTGGTGATTCTATTTTAGCAGATAGCGCTTCTGGCCGTTTACAATTTTTTACTAATATTTCTTGCACACCGCCTACTCACACCTTTGCTAACGAATTGACTAACTCTTTTATATCCTGCTATCCTACTATCTTTACAAATAAATTTGTAGTACAAGTTAGAGAGGACGGCATTTTTAGAATTTTTAATAGTAAGGGTAAGCAATTATTTGAAAGTTTTTTAGTTGGGACTGGAAATTATTACTTTAACTTAGATGATAGCGAAGAAGGACTCTTGATCTGGTACTTTCAGAGTTCTAACAAAGTGACTCAGGGTAAGCTTATTAAGATGAATTAGTTTTTTAATACCCTTGAGCAATATGGAGCGCTAAAAATTCTTGGAGTTCTGCAATACTCTCTGGGTATTGAAGGGCTTCATTTACAATAGAATAATTAGTTTTATCGAAGGTAAAAGCAAAAGCAAATTTTGCAATTTCCAGTCGACTGCTCTCAAAAGAGAACTGTAGCATAATGTCACGCACTTGGGCACTACTAACACAGTGATTACCAATGATTTCTTTAGCAAGTGCTATGCGGCTAGATTCAAAGGAACGAGAAGTGAGCGCAAACATAGCCTCCTCGAATTGATGTGGAGTGAGGGTGGGATAAGAACATTGGCGGTAGGACAAAGCAGGGGGAGGAAAGCAGGGTATAATTACTCTTTTGGTTTCCCAATGACCCGGTATCCAAATTTTTCTGTTACAGCTTCTGTCTACTATCCAGTGTCCTGCTATCCAAATTTTTTCCTCTTTATAGCAGGAAGAGGGGGTAAAAAACGTTTCTTGGGGCTGGCGTGGTTTATGAAATGAGGCTGCGGTGTGCTGTGCTTTACTTAGAAAGGGCAGCTGTAGCATCAAAAGCAAGGTAATTATTTGCGAGTACATGGGGCTCCAAGCAGGTTTCTTGAACATTGGCATAGCTTTGACTGGTAATTTCAAAACAACTTGAGCAGTGCTAAAAATATGCCAAATTGGGGTTTTAAGGTAATTAAATTGTAGTTTGTTATGGATTTCTATATATATTTTTGTAATATGGAGATTATCAATAAGTTATGCTATTGAGAAAAAATGAAGTCGAATAGATTAGATGGAAGTAAACCTAATTTTGCAAAAGGTTAAAATAAATTTTCTATTAATCTGAATTTTTAGATATATTGCTTAATATTAGTTAAATAATACAATCCATAAAAAATGGGAAAGACTAAAGCAAAAGAAAGTGAAGTAATTGCTGCCAAAATATATTCGAAGGAGCAGGTTTTAAAGTGGTACGAAGAGATGCTTCTAATTCGTCGTTTTGAAGAGAAGGCAGGACAAGTTTATGGGCAGGGCAAAATTCGGGGTTTTTGTCATTTATATATTGGTCAGGAAGCGGTAGCTGTAGGGGTAGAAAGTGCAATTCGCCCTGATGACTATGTAATTACTGCTTATCGCGATCATGGGAATGCCTTAGCAAGAGGGGTCTCTGCCAGAGCTTGTATGGCCGAACTGTATGGCAAGGTAACAGGGTGTACCAAGGGTAAGGGAGGTTCTATGCACTTTTTCTCTAAGGAGCATAATTTTTTAGGGGGACACGGCATTGTGGGCTCTCAAATTGGCTTAGGGGCAGGTATTGCTTTTGCTTGTAAATATAGGAAGGAGGATAAAATATGCATATGTCTCTTTGGAGATGGTGCTGCAAGGCAAGGTATTTTGCACGAGTGTTTTAACTTAGCTATGTTTTGGAAATTACCTGTAGTCTATATTTGTGAGAATAATAAATATGCAATGGGAACTTCGGTCGAGCGAAGTTCAAATGTAACGGATATTTATCAATTAGGGGCTGCTTACCATATGCCCTCCGAGCAAGTAAATGGGATGGATGTAATTAGTGTTTATGAAAGAGTAAAAGCGGCTGCCGACTATGTACGGGCGGGTAACGGACCAATTTTTCTAGAAATAGTAACTTATCGTTATAAAGGGCACTCTATGTCGGACCCTGGCAAGTATAGAACCAAAGAAGAAGTTGCAGCTTACCAGGATCAGGATCCTATTCTAAAGTTGAAAGCTTACATGTTTGAAAGTAACTATGGTTTCACGGAGGAAGATTTTGATGCAATTGATGAGCGGGTAAAAGAAGTGGTAAGAGACGCTGTAGAGTTTGCTGAAAAAAGCCCCTACCCCGATCCCTCCGAAATATATACTGATGTGTATGTAGGAGATTATCCTTTTATTGTTGATTAATAATTAAAATAGTATTAAGGAAAGCACGAGCCTGGGTTTTTGGCTTTCTAAAAGCTCGTGCTTTTTATTTTGCTAAAGATTGGGTGATGGGTTGTTTAGCAGCATGGATACAAGGATAAATACTTGAAAGAATACATAAACTAATAACAGTAAGTCCTACAAGGAAAATGTCTAGGGCTTGTAGTTCTACAGGGAAATAGTCAATAATAAAAGACTCGCCTCCTTTAATGCGAAAGATTCCGAATTGAGCTTGTAGGAAAGTAAGGAAAATACCTAGTGCTAAGCCGCTGCTCCCGCCATAAATTCCAACATAGAGCCCTAAAGCTAAGAATATTTGGGCAATTTTACCAGGTGTAGCACCCATCGAACGTAAGATACCAATATCTTTGCGTTTTTCTAAAACGATTATTGTAAGGCTGCTAACAATATTGCTAGCTATAAGGAGCAAAATAAGTGTAATTACCCCAAATCCAATTTTTTTTTCATTTTTCATTAGTTCGTACAAAGTTTGATGTTGTTCATACCATGTTAGAATGGCAAAGCTAGAACCTAACTTTTGCTCAAGAATTTTTTTGACTTTTTCTGCTCTGTGAGGAGAACTTACGGCTAGTTCGAATGCTGAAATTGCATCTTGTACTTCAAATAGTTGACGTGCATTTTCAATATTTATTAAAACAATTTGCTCATCGTATTCTTTTTGCATGCTGAAGATTCCTGCTGGGTAGACTTCTAATTGGCGAATCGTCTCTTCAGCAATAGGGGATAGATTCTTTTTTTCAGGCACTGTGAAAAGCTGCATAGGGTTTTCCCATAGGCTAGGCGTAGCATTTACAAAATAGGCTACTCCTGTTCCCATTACTATAGTGGGGGGGGTCTTTTGAAGTATAAACTCCCCTGCTTGTAGTAGCCTTTTAATTTCACTTACCTTTTCAAACTCTCTTCCTACCCCCTTTAGCTCAATAACATGCTGTTTGTCTTTATTTTTTAATATTGCCTTTCCTTCGAGGATTGGAACAATAGCGTTAATTCCGGGGGTAGATCTTATTTTTTGTATTAGTTCTGGTGTAGGAACAAAATATTTTCCTTTGCGGGGAGTAATTCGCAGGTCGGCGTCAAAATCCTCAAACATATCTCGTACAAGCGTATGAAAACCATTAAAAACAGAAAGTACAAAGATAAGAGCCGCTGTACCCAATGCGATTCCTACTATTGAGATGGTTATAATAATATTGATAGCTGCAGGCAGGCTTTTGGAAAGAAGGTACCGGCGAGCAAGTAGGAAAATAAGCATGAAAAGGGGAAGTTGCTTTATTATTCTGGAGAAGGGTTAGAGTTATTTTGGTTTTTGATTTGGGCTAGAAGTTCATCAATTCGGTTAGCGTATTTTAATGTATCATCTTCGTAGAAAGTTAAGCTTGGCATTACTTTTGTCAGATGTCGGATTTCTTTAGCTAAAAGATGCCGAATTTTGAGAGTTTCAGCATTTAAAATTTTTAATACCATAGGAAGTTTTTCTTCGGGCAAGCAAGTGATATATACCCGAGCAATTTGCAAATCAGCAGTAACTCGTACAAAGCTAACAGTAATCATACAACCCAGTTCGGGCTCTACCTTTTGGCGTATAATCTGACTTAGTTCTTTTAAAATAACCCGGGCAAATTTTTTTTGTCTGGTAGATTCTTGCATAAGAAAAGTTAGGTTAGGTTGTTTGCTTTAATCAATTCTAGAAAAATAAATATGCACAAACGACTGGAAGAAGAAAAACATTTGTTATACTCTACCTACAGTAACTACTGAGAGTCCTACTTTTTGAAGGGTGAGTTTATCTATAAGCTTGAAAAGAGGAACAAACATTTCGTAAATTTTCATTTGGTTTTTAGGAATAGTTTTATTTTTTTGAATTTTTCCTGAAATATACCAACCAGGTATGCCCATTACATTAAAATAAAAAGACTTTAAAATAGTTATATTATTTTGTTCAAACAAAGCGTTGAGAGTTTTTTTTGTATAGCGTCGGTAGTGAAAAAGTTCTTCATCAAAGCGATTATACAGTGCGGGGTAGGCTGGTACTAAAATAATTAAAGTACCTTGCGGTTTAAGTAATTTTTTGGAATTATTAATTGCTAAAAGATCATTTTCTATATGTTCAATTACGTTGAGAGCAAAAACTGAATCAAAATAGCCTAGGTATTTAGCATACACTTTGTCAAAGTGGGGATGAACTAAATCTAGTAACAAAATATCTCCTAGGTTGGGGTAGGAAGCAAATCTTTCTTTTAATATGTTGCAATAATTTTTGCGAATATCACTGACATACAAATTCTGTCCATTTTTGAGAAAAAATTGAGAAATATTTCCAATGCCACTACCCACCTCTAATATTTTACCCTGAGTATAAGGCACAATAGTTTGATACATCCATTCATTAAATTTATAGGCTTGGGCAATGGCTTCTAGTGTTTGTTGACCTTCTGTGTCAATTTCTTTGAAAGTAAATGCTTTGTCCATATTTATTGCTTAGAAAAAATATTGTATTTAAGGATGCAATAGATAGCACGGAATCCATCTTTCCAACCAATTTTTTTGCCTTCTTGATAGGTTCTTCCGTAGTAGGAGATACCAACTTCATAAATTCGAATATTGGGGATACGTGCAATTTTTGCAGTTACTTCTGGTTCAAAACCGAATCGATTTTCCTTGAGTTGTATCGATTTAATAATATCTGCTCGAAAAAGCTTATAGCAGGTTTCCATATCGCTTAAATTAAGATTACTGAACATATTAGAGATAAAGGTTAGGAACTTATTGCCAATTGTGTGCCAAAAGAAAAGGATTCTGTGAGCTTTGCCCCCTGAAAAGCGAGAACCATACACTACATCCGCAAATCCGTCTAATACAGGCTTAATAAGCAAATTATATTCTTGAGGGTCATATTCTAAATCTGCATCCTGGATGATGATATAATCTCCTGTAGCTACCTGAATTCCTGTTCTTATAGCAGCGCCTTTACCTTTATTTACCTCATGTTTATAGTATACAATATTTACCTCAGGATTTTGGCTTTTATATCGTAATACAGCTTCTTCCGTATCATCCTTGGAGCAATCGTTAACAATTATAATTTCTTTTTCTATGTCATTCAATAGACTTACTGCTTTTACTTTATCTAGAATTAAATGAATGGTTTTGCCTTCGTTATATGCTGGTATTACAATTGAAAGTTTTCTAAAGTTTACTTTATTATTCATATTCCACACAATAAATAACATACCTACCCTGAAAGGGTAGGTATAGAGTAACATATAAGTTTTGTGATCCTAATGTTTTATTTGATAATTATCATCTTTTGAGTTTGTGCATGGTCATTGACCCACAGGGTATAAGTGTAAACGCCTTCTACATAATTTTGGGTAGAGAGTTCTATAGAATAATTTCCAGGTACTTGGAATCCTAACTCCCTGAGTTCCACTAATTGTCCTAAAAGATTGCGTACTTCAAGTTTTACATTTGCGGGTTGCAGTAGTTTGTAAGGAATGATAGTTTGCTCATTAGCAGGATTGGGATAATTAGGTTCCAGGAAAGCATAATTTTGTACTAATTCCTTATCTCGGGAAGTGGGTTTGGCAATGCCAATGCGTATAGCAAAATCTGTAGTAGCTCTTGAGCGGTAAGGCGCCCATATGCCTCCTGTAATTTCATAGCTACGGAAGGAGGTAGGTACTCCTATAGCTGTTTCATTGATTAGAAAATCCATTCTTCGGCGCGCACTGTCTTCAGTACTTGGTTGCCTAGGTACATGCGAAACAAAGAGTTTTTCGCCCCTATTAAGGATGATCTTGGGGGAAACAGGCACTACTACTCGGAAAAAGCTCCAGAGCCGGCCCGTTTCGGGCAAATACTCGTCTTCATAATACGAACCTTCTATTACTTTTGAAAAAATAGGAGTGGAACCTACAGTACCGCCTGGCCCATTATTTTTGTAAACCTTGGTTTTAAAACCCACCAGCGTATCAGGGCGATCTCCATTATTAAAAACTGCGTAGTGAAATATTAATTCTGTTACTTCTGCGGGGTAAAACGGGGGTTCAAACGACATTCCTACTTCTAATCCGCCTCCCATTTCTCCCGCTCTAGGGTCGGGGTCTGCCACTTGTTGAGGATAAAGGTCTCTGAACATATGCCTATCGTATCCCAGTTCAATGGGAGACTTAGTTGTGTCGACTACTACAATTTCACCCTCTAACTCATCGTTAGTACTGAAATCGTCTCCGCCTAAAAGAGAAGTTTTTATAAAAACACGGTAAGTGCCAATTGCTCGCTTACCCGCAACAAAAGGCTTGTTGAAGGCTATAAGGCGACTTTCACCAGGTTGCAAGTTAGTAATCCGTAATGTATCATAAAGTTCACGCATAGGCCGGTTACCACCAAAAAAGTCAATAATACGTTGCGTAACTAAAATAATAGCAGGCGAGGTAATAGCAGAAGTACCCGTGTTTTTTATACTTGCTTGTATACGATAAGGGTCGCCTCCAGCACTTCTAAAAATACCTCCGTTTTCCTTATTAAATACCCATTCCGTCATTACGTCTTTAAATACGTAAGTTGGGTTTGTAGGAGGAGTGATTTCTATACTTAAGTTTTGAATAGCTGGCGAGCCTCCTCGAGGGGGCAAAACATTTTTAGCGATATTAAGCCCCAGTCTTCCTGTAATATTTTCCATTCCGATGGTGATATAATTCATGCCAGGGCGAGTATAGGAGCTAGCTACTGGACCCCTGCAATTTTTGTAGTTAATTACAATCTTTCCATCCTCACTTAATACTAATTGAAATGTATTGCTTCCACTGTAGTGTTCAGGGTTATCATTGGTCCAAAAAGGGACATTTTCGTAAGTAAGCACAAACTTTTTGCCCTCCGGAGTAGAAATTGTTTTGTAATAAGCTTTAGCATTGGGAATAGGAGCATGACTCGAATCTGTGAAGGTTAGGTCACTAAGCCAAATACCTATAAAGTTATTAGGGGAAGTTGCAGGTCCTTCGGTAGGGAAAGTGGGAAACCCTTCTGTGTCGGAGGCAATATTCATTGCTCTGGCAAACATTACATAGCCATTAGTACCCATAAATAATTCATCGTATTCAAGCCAATAATACTTGAATTTAAAACCAATCGGGATAGGACCTACGAAATTGTCGTCTGAAATTCCTGTGATAGGAGTGCCATCTGAAATATCAATCCAACTAAAAGGGAAGGGATCTTGTGTATCTTCACTTGTTCTCCAACGATAGCCGTATCCACCTGTAGCCGCATCGTCTCCGCGTGTGGGAATAGGTTCTTGGGCTTCTACTTGATGAAAAGCCAACAATAGAAATAGAATAGCAAGGAGGTAATTTCTTTTACTCATACGCATAAATATGAATGATAATTATAGCTAGAAAGGGTTGTGAGATTGATAGAAAAAAATATTTATGGTTTGTTTATACTTCACGATTAATGTCCCAACTTTCAATATAGTCCGCTACTCTTCTTACAAACTGTCCCCCCAACGCTCCATCGATTACTCTATGATCATAAGAGTGAGATAAAAACATGAAATGTCGTATTCCTATTACGTCTCCGGTGGGTGTTTCTATTACAGCAGGTTTTTTGCGAATAGCACCAATCGCTAAAACTGCTACTTGTGGTTGCATTATAATAGGCGTTCCCATTACATTACCAAAGGTTCCGACGTTGGAGATAGTATACGTTCCATCAGCAATATCATTAGGGGTTAGTTTATTTTGGCGGGCTCTTGCTGTAAGGTCGTTTACTGCAGTTGCAAGTCCTGCTAAATTGAGCATATCTGCTTTTCGGATGGTAGGAACAATTAGATTACCACTAGGAAGAGCAACAGCTAAGCTTATATTGATATCTTTTTTTAGGATTATTTTATCCCCGTCTACACTAATGTTTACCATAGGAAAATCACGGATAGCACGGGCAACCAATTCCACGAATATAGGAGTATAAGTTAGCTTTTGATTGTATTTTTTTTCAAAGATTTCTTTATTTCTCTCACGCCATAAAACAATATTGGTAACATCAGCCTCCACAAAAGAAGTAACGTGCGGCGCCACATGCTTAGAAAGAACCATATTTTCTGCTATCATTTTGCGCATACGGTCCATTTCTAAAATTTCGTATTCTCCCGTATAGGAATAAGTTTTAGTAGCTATGTTAGGAAATCCAATGCTGGTATTCAGGCTGCCCGTTTTAGACGTGGATGAAGGAATTGATGTGGCCACTGTAGCAGCGGCAGGGGTTGAGGAGGTAATTTTTTCTGCGTAAGAGGGCTGGGTTATTGTAGGGGAAGATGATGTTGGGGGAGGTGCTTCCACAACAGGTATTTGTACTGGGGGTGTTACCACCGGGGCAGCTGGTTGTTGAAACTCTGAAACAGGGGGCGTAGAAACGACCTGTGCTTTTAAAGTATTTCTTTTTTCTACATATTCAAGTATATCTTTTTTAGTAACCCTTCCTTCTTGCCCTGTTCCTGGAATGCGGTCTAGTTCATCCATCGAGATATTTTCTTCTCGTGCTATGTTGAGGACCAACGGTGAGTAAAAACGTCCTCGTATTGGCTCTGCGAGGAGTGCAGCGGTGAGAACGGGATTTACGCCTGCTACCTGGCCCTGAATACTTTCTATTTTTTGAGCGGCTGCTAAAACAGGCTCTGGCATTTTATTAGTAGATTGCGCTGTTCCTACAATTACAGGCTCAGGCTTCTTGGTTGATTCTACTTCAGTTTCAATAACTGCTATTACAGTACCTACAGGTACTACATCACCTTCTTTGAACCTAATTTCTTCTAAAATACCACTTACAGGAGCAGGTACTTCTGAATCTACCTTATCTGTAGCTATTTCTAGTACTGTTTCTTCCGCTTCTATGCGCTCCCCCACTTTTTTAGTCCACCGAATGATGGTGGCTTCCATTATACTTTCACCCATTTTGGGCATTACCATTTCTACTCTTGCCATTTGCTAATACATAAGTTAGGTATATTGCCGATGGTATACGCCTAAACTGCAATGAACTTTTTTGCTTCACTGAATTTTACGAAGTGAAGTAAAAGTTCAAAGTATTCAATTAATTCCAAATATAATAAAAGATTTGATTTAGCTATAAATTTCTTAGGTTGGGAATAAAATAGTTCCCCCTAGTTTCTAGTTTTATTTTGGGAGCAAAGAGCAACTAGAATGAGGATAACTTATTAATTTATTCTGGATTAATACCCTATTTCAAAGTTTTGTTGAAAAATAAAAATGAGCTTATCAAACCCATATATTCCTAGCAGAAGAGTGATTAGTATACTAAAGCTTAAAATTTCAGTTGATATAGAGGGAGATTGGGGTATTTCGGGCGTAGCTTTTTTTCCAAATGCCATACAATTGAAAAGCATAATGGCGGGTACTTTCAAGTAATAGTATAACGAAATAAGGGTGGCAAGAATGCCTATTGCAAGTGCGACTAGAAAGTAGGAAGAAGAATTTTGCTGATGAAGAATATATACTTGTGTAAATAAATTAAATTTAGCACTAAACCCTGCTGTAGGAGGAAGACCGATAAGACCTGCAAAAAGTATAATCAGAGCTATACTTAATATTGGGAATTGTAGTGCTTTCCCTTCCCAATCTCTAAAGTATTCGCTACCTATTTTTTCTGCTAGGAGAGTGCAAGCATAAAAGGCTCCATTTTGCATGAAAAGATAGATGCCCAAGTAGAAAAGTAAAACACCTGCTAAGGATGGGGCAAGAGTACCCAGCAGCAAAAATCCACTTTGGCCAATGCTAGAATATGCTAGTAGTTTTTTATAGTTTTTTTGTCCTAAAGCTCCAATATTTCCTACAAGGAGAGTTATAATTGCAAGTATGGCTAGTATATTTTGTACTGAAGATTGTAATGCGTCTGGTAAGCTTGCTACTAGTCTCATAATAAAAATTAGGGCAGCTATCTTTACGCTTGTTGCTAAGTAAGCTGCTGTTGCTGAAAAGGCGCCTGTATAAACATCTGCTATCCAAAAATGAAATGGAAAGGCTCCTATTTTAAAACTTAGTCCTGCTAGTATAAAACTATAGGCTCCTATGAGAGCCATGGAAGGCAAGGAGGAAACTAGCCAAGTCTGCTTTTGATTTACTAAATATAAATTCCCCGTGAAAGCAAAAAGCAATGAAATTCCATAGATGAAAACGCCAGCAGCTACTGATCCATAAATAACGTACTTGACCGCAGCTTCGGCTGCTGTTTTTTTCCCTTTAGGATATGCTACTAAACAATAGCTACTAATTGCACTGAGCTCCGTTCCTACAAAAACTAATATCCATTGATTGGCACAAATAAGAAGGTGTAAACCTAAAAAAGCTCCTAGAAGTAGTAGGTAGAGCTCTTGATTTCTAGGATAAAAGTTACTTTTTTGAATAAAAAGCAGCGTAGTTACTAGACCAATGTTTAATAAAATACCGCCAATTGCTGTATAGCCACCTATAACTAAACTATTAAAAAATATAGAAAATGCTCCATTTCCTAGTGTAGGAAGGAGTAGAAGGTAAGAGGTCAAGGACCCAAAGGCGCTTGCAAGGGCCCCGTAGTAAAAGATAGCAGAGTTTTTATAGAAAGCTCCCACTATAATATTGAGGGCAATTCCTAGACATAAAATTAAATGGGGAAATAAAAAAGGAAGTTCTCTTTTGATGTTATGAAATAGAGCAAACCATTCTAGAGCACTCATTAAAACAAAATTAAACTTTTAGTGAAACCAAAATTGTGCTGCTTTTTCTAAATCAACCAGTAGATTTTGCATTGCAGGACTAATACTGCTTAGCAACGTGCTAGGGAATAACCCTAAAAAAACTATTAAGATTGCAAAAGGGTAAAATTGACTTATTTCAAAAAAAGTTAAGTCTGAGAGTTTCTCCTCCCATTCTTTTTTTTCTGACCAAAAATGACCAAGAAACATAGTCTGCAAACATTTTAAGAAGTAGCCCGCTATTATAATAATTCCTAGTACTGTTAAAATGGTTAAGGGTAAAGGCAGAGCTGGCGAAGATAGAGCACCGGCTAGGATTAAAAATTCCGCAATGAAGCCACAAAAGCCTGGTAAGCCTAAAGCAGCGAAAAAAGCAAGCATGATAAAGAAAGTATAATAAGGCTGTTTATTCCAAAGTCCCTGGAAAGAAGACATGTTATAACTATGTACTCGGTTATATAAAACTCCTGCTAATAAAAATAGCAGAGCTGAAATGAAGCCATGCGCAACGAATTCAAAGACTGCTCCATTGAAGCCTTGCGGGGTAGCTGAGGCAATACCCAATAGTACTAGCCCCATATGTGAAATGGATGAATAAGCTATCATTCTTTTGAGGTCCTTTTGTGCCAAGGCATTGAAGGCACCGTATAAGATAGAAATGATAGCTAGAATAGCTAGTGTAGTTTGTAGTTCAATAAAAACATCTGGAAAAATCGGTAAGAGCCATCTCAATAGACCATAGCCCCCTACCTTTAGCAAAATACCTGCCAGTAATACAGAAATAGGGGTGGCAGCCTGTACATGGGCATCTGGCAGCCAAGTGTGAAAAGGTACAATAGGTAATTTAATAGCAAAGGCCAAACCGATTCCAAGGAACCCCCATACTCGAATACTAGGCAAGGAAAAATAGGCTTGAGCAATATAATTTTTAGGCTCTATTAAATGAAAGTATTCTAAAGTATGGACCATTTCTGGATGGCTCAATTTATTTTTAGCAAGAAGTTGCCAAATTTCATCTATTAAATTGTGTGAAACAGTTTCAGGGGAGGAAGCAAGTCCCATTTTCAGAACTGTAGCAATAGGGTCTATAACGGCTGCTTGCAGGGCAATGATGGCTACCAGCATGCTTAGCGAACCTATTATTGTGAAGATAAAAAATTTAATGGCTGCATAAGTTCGTTTTTCCCCCCCCCAGCCGCCAATAAGGAAAAACATCGGAAGTAGTAGAAGCTCGTAAAAAAGAAAAAAGAGAAAAAAGTCAAGTGCCAAGAAGCAACCAATTAGGGCAGTATCAAAGACTAGCAGTAATGCGAAGTAAAGGTGAGACCTTTCTATATGCCAAGAAGCTAGAGAGGCAAAAAAAAGCAAAAATAAACTAAGAGCTACAAGCCATAGATTCAACCCATCTATCCCCACGAGGTAGTTAATTTTTAAATAACCATTTCCTCCTAAGTTAATAAGAAGCCATTCTGTTTTTTCTAAAGTGTAAAATCCTTGGGAAGAAAGTGAAATGCTAGGAGAAGTAGCTAAAAATATAAGTAACAGTGTTTGCAACGAAACTGTACCAATAGCAATATATTTACTTAGGCTATTTCTTAAGCTGGAGGGTAGAACAGCAAAGGTGGTAAGGCTAAGAAGTGGAAGAAAAATTAAAAGAGATAACATACGCAAATCTATGCCATAAGTTTAACTAAGTTTACCTAATATTGCTTCTAAAATAATGGTGCCGTCGGTATTTCCCATCTTAGGATTAGCGGCTCTTTCAGGATGCGGCATCATTCCTAGAACATTATAAGTTGCGTTACAAATTCCTGCAATATTGTGTAGTGAACCATTAGGGTTGGCCTCGGGGATGATTAGTCCCTCGGCAGTGCAGTACTGAAAAACTATTTGGTTTCTATCTTGCATGGATTTTAATATGTTATCGGGGCAGTAATAGTTGCCTTCGGAGTGCGCAATCGGGATACGTAAAGGGTGAGAGGGCAAATTCGAAAATGCGTCGCCTGAACTTTTTATGTAAATGTGTTTACAGCAAAAGTGCATTGAAATGTTAGGTAATAGGGCACCCGGTAAAAGACGGGCTTCGGTAAGAATCTGGAATCCATTGCAAATTCCTACCACTTTTCCTCCTTTTTGGGCAAATTCTTTAATAGCCGCCATGATGGGAGAAGTACTAGCAATAGCGCCGCTTCTTAAATAATCGCCATATGAAAAACCGCCTGGTAAAAAAACGTAATCCAGGGCAGGTAAACTGGTATCTTTATGCCAAACTCGTAAAACTTTTTTGCCGCTTACTTGCTCTAGGGCTTCTATTAAGTCTATATCACAATTGCTTCCAGGAAAGGTGACTACTGCGAGCTTCATTTTTTGAGGTAAAATTACAAAAACCCTTATTAGCTCCTAAGATATATTAAGTATAAAGTGATATTAAAAGTGATATTACCTTAGCATGCTTTTATAAAATATCTAGTTTTTTATTGCCTTACAAATTGCTATGGTTAACGACTAAGGGAAAGCGTATTTAGCTTCAAGTAGTTTATTACAGCAAAAATAGAGTTATGTTTAAAATTTTCTTAAAAAGTTAACTTTTCCAAAATTTAATTTACAAATAATGTTTATCTTGCTATAGTTTTGAGTTCTTTTTGATTCTGGGTATTATGCACTTCGAAATTCACCCTTTGAAACAGTTGATAATGCAGGGGGAAGGGCCTATGCTGGATTTTAAAAAAACTATTAGCAGTGCTCCTAAAATTGCTAAAACTTTAGTGGCATTTGCTAATTGTAAAGGGGGGCGCTTGCTTATAGGGGTTAGGGATAACGGCGCAATAGTGGGGGTTTCGGTAGAGGAGGATTTGTATATGATAGAAAGTGCTGCCTATTTTTTCTGTAAGCCCCCTATCCATTATATTCCTCAGGTGCATAAATACAATAATTGCCAAGTTTTAGAAATTTATGTACCCGAAAGTAATCAAAAGCCCCATGCAGCTAAAGGTGAGGATGGAAAGTGGTGGGTGTATATACGCGTTAATGATCAGAGCGTTTTAGCAAGTAAGATTGTTGTAGATGTTTTAAGAAAAGAAAATGCTCAAGAAGGGGCTAAAATTACTTACACTTCCAAAGAATCGGCTCTGCTGCATTACCTTGCCCAGCACCAACGAATTACGTTGAAGGAATATTGTAAATTAATTAACATTTCTCGAAGGAGAGCCATAAAAATTCTAGTTAATCTAATTCAAGCAGGTGTAATTCGGGTGCATCACACGGAAAAAACCGAATTTTATACTCTCAGTTAGTTTGAGCTAGAAAAGAACATAGAATACTCTTCTTTATTGTAGCAAAGTGTTTTTGTATCTGAGGATACTCATTTCGTAAAGAAAGGGGACAAAGGTTAGTATCGTTTGATGTATTTTTATTTTAGATTCCTTTACTTTCTAGTTTTTATTAGCCTTAGTGGTTCAATTCTGATAGCTCAAAATACACGCTCCGTACAAGTTGTTAATGCAGATATCCTAGAAATAGCAAAAACTCCAGAGGGTGAATTATTACGCAAGCTTGTTGGCAACGTTGTATTACAACAGGATACTACTTTCCTTTTCTGCGATAGTGCTTACTATTTTACGGAGCGTAATTTTATCGAAGCCTATTCGAAAGTTAAAATCCTTATTGGTAAAAATATTTCTATTCAGGGAGATAAATTGAGTTACGATGGGAATAGTCGAATTGCTGAGCTATACCACAATGTTTTATTAACGCATAAACATAACCAACTAAAAACACATCGTTTAACTTATTATCGGGCTGAGGGTTATGCGGTATACCGTGAAGGGGGTACATTAAGTGATTCAGAGAATGAGTTAAGTAGCAAGCAAGGATATTATTATACACGTTCAAAAATTGCCTATTTTTACCAAAAAGTGGTAATGAAGGGCAAAAACTTTCAACTTACTACAGACTCTTTGAAATATATATTTCCTGAAAAAAAAGCTATCTTTATTGCTCCTACTTTTATTACTACTACTGATAATCAGGAAATCTATACAGAGAGAGGGCATTATTTAAGTACTCAAAAAGAGGCTTTTCTTTATCAAAATTCCATACTCAAAGATAGTACTTATACTATAAAAGCCGATACTATTTTTTACCAAGATAGTTTACAAAAAGGATGGTTTCATTGTGCAGTAAGTATTCGCAGAGATTCTAGCCTCTCTGTTTATGGTGAAAGGGCATGGTTAGATAGAAAGCTAAAGGAGCTGAAGATTACTGAAAATTCTTATTTAGTTTATTACTTTGCGAAAGACACATTGGTACTATTTGGCGATACTCTATATAGTAGATACGATACCTTGAATCGCTATCAGAGGCTTCGTGCTTATCCTACGGTTCGGCTTACTTTCGGGTCTGTTTTGGCTATTGCTGATTCTTTGGAGTATAATTTTCGAGATTCCACCTTGAAATTAATGCAGGATCCTGTTTTGTGGTCAGAAAATTATCAATTAAGTGGAGATACAATCATTTTGTTTTTTAGAGGCAATACATTAGATTCTTTAGTCATTCCTAGCAACAGCTGGGGCATTCAGCAGGAAGACTCAGTCTTTTTTAATCAAATAAAAGCTAAAACCTTAATAGCAAAACTGAGGCAAAATCAAATTTACTATTTGTACCTAAATGGAAATTGTGAAAGCATTTATATAGTAAAAGACGGTAGCAAATACTTGGGGCTTAATAAATCTTTAAGTAAAGAAATGAAAATTTTTTTCAGGGAAAATAAACCCAGTAGGGTGGTTTTTATGCAAAAGCCCCAGGCTACTTTTTTTCCTATCTATCAAGTTTGGAAAAAAAATCACTTATTACCTGGTTTTGAGTGGCGACAGAATGAAAAGCCTTCTTATTACTTAGGGAGCAAGGCTCTAGCAAATTAAAATATTTTTTGCTTTTAGTTACTTATGGTTTTTTGAGAAGGCATGAGGGTAATTTTTTTCCACATTCCTGTATATTTTTAGCAATTCAAAGGTACCTGTTGATTCAATCGAATGCTCTTTACTTTTACCTTTTTGCTCGTTTAGTTTCTTCAGTAGCGTGATAGCGGCTTCTGATACAGGTATATCTGGAAAGGCTACTTCTCTAGCATAGTGTAAATACTTAATTATCCAAAAGGCATTCCACCATTGAAAAAAACGCTTAGTAAAAGTTTCTAAGCTTTTAGTTTGTTTTTTTATTTCATCTAATTTTTTTATCCATTTTACTTGTTCCAAAAAGCTACGCATAAAGAAAGGAAGGGACGCAGTTTTTTGAGTACTTTGTTGAATATCTTGAAAAAAATAGTAGGGTAAAAGCGAAAAGAAATCTCGCATTGCCTGGTAACTTTCTAAGGGTGCTGCTGCTACATATTGAAGTTTTCCTAATTGCCAATCCAAAAGTGTTTTGCCCGTACCGAAAGGGGTTCTCGTTGAAACTCTTGCCGAAGGATAAACGCACGTAGTAGAAATTTCTGCAAAATTACCATAAGGAATGAGTTTATGTAAAAAATAAAAATCCTCGCCAGCTTTTCGAGTGTTCATTCCGCCAACTGCGGCATAGGCGTAAGCTCTAGTAGCCATACATGAACCTACGGTGTGGAAGCTATAAGGGAATCTACACCACCGCAGAGCTTGTAGGTGATAGCGCATATAAAGTTCATATTGAATGATTCCCTCTACTATACTAGGATCAGCCTTTTCAATTGGGTGTTCAAAATACAAAGAAGTTCCTACTAGAGTAGAATTTCGTAAAAAGAAACTTTCTATTTCACAAAAATAGTTTTCTGCTACTTGGCAATCGGCATCTAAACTAATGATTACCCCCTGGGGCTTGCCATGCCTATAAAAGAGCTGAGCGGCTAAGTCCATGCCTAATTTTCTAGCTAAGCCTACTCCCGCTTTAGGGGACGGTAAATTTGAAAAATAAAGGGGTATAAGTGTAAAAGGAAATGTCCAATTGTTAGCTTCACTTATTAAAAATTCATAAGTTTCAATATTAGTTTGTTTAACCTGGGGGCTATCTTCTTCGGAGTCGTTTATTACAAAAATTAATGCGGTAGCAAGAGTAGGAGCATGAGCTGCTCTTAGACTTTGCAATAAGTTTTCCAAGTCAGGTTCGTTATAACAAGGAATGACATATATAAAATCATAATTTTTTACTTCCCTTGGGGGTAAAGCTGCAAGAATATAGTTTTGTTTAAGTAGGTAGTTTTCAATAAGTTGAAGCTGGGTAGAGTTTATTTTCATGCTTCTAAAATAGATTTATTTAGGTTTATCTTACAAAATATCAACTTTTACTTCTAGAGTATTGTTATCATTTTATCAAAAGAGGCAAAAATTTTAGATTATGGAAAACAAAAGTACTCAACTAAATTGTCCTGCTTCTACTTTCTCACTTGAGCCTACAATTATTGAACAGAAAATTGCGCGGCTTCGTATTTGCATGACTATAGCTTCTGAATCAGAACCTTATTTTCGAGAGGGGAAAAAAATATTAGAAACGCTTAAAGGAGTACAAGAAAAAAAAGCAGAAATAGAAGCATATGCAGCGGCATTTACTGCCCTTAAAGCTAAACACACAAGTTCTCCCTTGGAAAAACTCAATGCTGTTAATAAAGCTTTGCCTGTATTATTAAAACTTGCTCGTGAGAACCCCTTTAACGTTGAAATTTTATTTGTTAAAACGGCAGTTTTCTCGCGCTTACCCTTTTTCTTTCAAAGAACCAAAGAAGCTCTGGAGGATATTGAAAAACTAATTCAAATGCTAGAAAGGCAATGGCATAGTCTGCAGGATAGTTTGCGAAATGTAATCATCGAATTTTTACTTACTTCTTCTTTAGCCAGCTATTCTCAAAAGCAAAGAGTCAAACAGTGCATAAAAAAAAGTTATTCTTCTCCTTCGAGTGAAATATTAGCATAACTATTTTGTTGGTTTTGTGCTGTAACACAGAATAGAGGCTTAAAAATTTAATTTTGAAAGCGAAAGCGTATGTAATGGGTGTTTAACCCCTGAGCCAAAAATTTGGTCTCGTAATCTGTAAGAATACTATTTTCTTCGTTAAGGTAGGGAGATTGGTATAGGTTAGGAGTATACGCTAGAATTTCTACAGGCTGGAGTGCAAGCATTTCAAGTGTATATTCGTAAAGAGAGCGGCTATCGGTTTTAAGTTGTACCGTCGCTTGTGGCTTTAGTATCTTGCTGTACTGTTCTAAATAATAAGGACTTGTTAAACGTCGGCGAATGTGTTTTTTTTTAGGATAGGGATCGGGAAAAGTAAGCCACATCCCATCTACTTCGTTATTATTGAAAATTTCGGTAAGAATGAAAATATCGGTTCTTAGGAAGCGGACGTTATTAATGTTCCATTCAGTGGCTCTTTTAGCGCCTGCGTATAAGCGGTCACTTTTTACATCAATGCCTACAATAAAACGGTCCGGAAAAGTTTGCGCGTAAGTGAGGGTGAAGCTCCCTTTACCGCAACCCAATTCCACTATCAAAGGAGTTCCTAGGCGAGTTGCCCATTCCCCCTTCCAATGGGGATTATTAGCAAGAGAACAGGGGTAAGTAGGAAATTTATTCTTTTTTTCAGTCTTAGATTTCACCTTATACCTGCGTTTCTAGGTTAATCTTTTTTATCGATTAGCGTAAAAATTAAGAAGAACAAAGAGCATCAAAGTAAAACTGATTAGGGAGGAGCCTCCATAGCTAAAAAAGGGTAAGGGTATGCCAATTACAGGGGCAAGACCTATTGTCATGGCAATATTAACAGCAATATGGAAAAAGAAAATTGACGCAATACTATACCCAAAAACTCGAGCATAAGTAGAACGGGCATTTTCTGCTAAAAATAAAATTTGGGCTAAAAAAGCAAAAAAGAGTACTAAAAGCAAAACACTTCCTACCCAGCCATATTCTTCTCCAACGGTACAAAAAATGAAGTCAGTAGCTTGCTGGGGTACAAAGTGGTATTTGGTACGATTGCCGTTTAAAAAGCCCTTTCCCCAAAATCCACCCGAGCCAATTGCTATTTTAGATTGGGTAGTATTCCAATTTAGCCCTAAGGGATCAATTTCAGGGTTAAACAAAGCAATAATGCGATTTCTTTGGTGAGGCCTTAATATATGATTCACAATGTAATCTACGCTAAGTACTACTCCACTTAGGGAGGCTGCAAGGATAAGATGAATAATCTTGTATCTTGAACGAAAAGCAAAGAAATAAGATAGCCATGCTAAAAAAGCGATAATGGTGATAACCAGTAACTTATGAATGATTAAAGCCATTACTGAAAAGACTATTACTAAAGAAAATAAAATAAAGTAAAGAGGATTTAAACCTTCGCGAAGTAACATGAAAATAAAGGACATGAAAACGAGTGCTGTGCCTGTATCCTTTTGCAATACTACTAATAGAGTAGGTAGACCAATAAGACTTGCAACGCCTAAGCGGTTGGTCCAGGATTTAAATGAAAAATTAAATCGCGACATAAACTTTGCTACTGCCATTGCTGTAAAAAGTTTCATAAATTCAGAGGGCTGTAGCCGCAAAGGACCTAATGTTAACCAGCTTTTAGAACCGTTTACTTCTTTCCCTATTAGCAAAACCAATATAAGTAGTAAAATACCGGCTCCGTAGAGCACGTAACTTGAAATTTCTACTAAACGATTATCTAAAATTAAAACTATGAATCCTAAGATTCCTGCTATGGCAATCCAAAATAATTGTTTACCAAAATCATAGGATATATCAAAAATAAATGCATCGGGTCCTGCGTTTAGGCTAGTGGCTGCGTAAATATTTAGCCAACCTAGCAAAACAAAAAGTCCCCACAAAATAATACTTGTCCAGTCTATTTTTAAGCCTTCTCTTTCCATCTTTTACTAGTTAGGTAATAAAGGGTAGGGTCTAGAACAAATACTAGTACCTTGCCTAAGACTTTAGAGGTTAAAGTTTGTAGCCCATTGCTTTCAAAATTTGTAATTGGAGCTAACCTTTATTTTGCTCAAAGATATTTTGCTTAAAGATATTTTAAGTTAATAGATCAAAAGACGTAATTGAAAATTTCTGTTTCCTGGTTATAAAATATGAGTCTTCCCTTAGCTCTAGAATCCAATTGCACATAGAACTCTTTATATAAGTCGTCATAGGCGTAGGTTACCGGCTTCATTTCTCCTGTTTCATAAAGTACTTTTGTAATTAGGCCCGCCACGGGTGCTTCGTATTGTTTAGGGAGAATGGTAAAGTAGATACGAAAAACTTTTTTCCCTGTAACTTTGTTGGTGCGATTGTCTTTAATCAAGCCACGCTCACCGTCTTTATACCAAAATTTACCGATAGGTAATATTTTGTATTGGGTTTGAATATCTAGTTTAGTTTGAACATTATGGAGGCGAGCTTGCAAGTTGCCTGCGTCAGCGCTTAAAAGTTCAATTTGTTGCTGCAAACGAGCTATTTCCTCCTCATATTTTTTATTGAGGCTTTTTGCTATTTCTAGCTCTTTGTTATCAGCAAGTTGTCCAAAGGCTTCTTCGATCGAAGGGGCGGTAGGTACAATTTGCATAATTTTTTCTTCGTATTCTCTAATTTTTTTTTGTAGCCTTTCTGCTCGTTGTTTATCGATTTGACCCGTTCTTAGGAGATAGTCGATGCGGGATTGGGCAATAACTAGTTCTTTTTTTATGCTATTAAGTTTATTTTTTTCTAGTTTGAGTTGAAGAGACGTGTCATTGAGCTCTTCTTGTAATTGTTGGATTTTTTTTTCAAAATCTTCTACCTCAGTTTCAACTAAATCTTTAGCCTTTTCACAATCTTCTATGATCTTATTAAGGTTATTTTTTTCGAGATAAAAATTTATGGAGGTTGCTGTAGTAATAAGTAGGAGAATAATTGAAGCTATAAGAAGCAATCGGGTATTCATCGCTTATTAAATTTATTTTATGGAGAAGCTAGCAAGTTTGAAGTTAGTTTTTGAAAGAATAATAATGAATCAAAAATAATAAATATTACAACTATTTGTCTAAAAACAAAGTACAGCGTGGGGTTACGAAAAGTAATATTTAGAATAATCTAAATAAAGTTTATTTTTTTTCTATGCTACAATAAATGAAATTGTAGTTTGTATATTTGTTTGTTGAAAGATTAATTAATAAAAGGACGAAAGTAAATAATTTAGCAATGATTAATAAGGTTGTAAAAGATGCAGATGAAGCAATACATGATATCCATGATGGTGCAGTTATAATGCTAGGAGGGTTTGGGCTTTGTGGAATTCCAGAAAATTGCATAGCAGCCCTAATACGGAAGGGAGTAAAAAATTTGACCTGTATTTCTAATAATGCGGGGGTAGATGATTTTGGAATTGGCCTGATGCTAAGACGCAGGCAGGTGAAGAAAATGATTTCTTCTTACGTTGGTGAAAATGATATTTTTGAACAGCAGTTACTTTCTGGTGAATTAGAGGTAGAGCTTATTCCTCAGGGTACTCTAGCGGAGCGGATAAGAGCAGGAGGCGCAGGAATTCCTGCTTTTTATACTCCAGCAGGCTATGGCACAGAGGTAGCGGAAGATAAAGAACAGCGAATTTTCAATCATAAACACTATATACTGGAGGAAGCGTTAGTTGCTGATTTTGCTCTAATAAAGGCTTGGAAGGGTGACCCAATGGGTAACCTTATATATAAAGCTACTGCTCGTAATTTTAATCCTATTATGGCTACCGCTGCTAAAATTACTATCGCAGAGGTGGAAGAGTTAGTACCTGTGGGAAGTTTAGACCCCAATTTTATTCATACTCCTGGAATTTATGTTAAGAGAATCTTTCAGGGCACTAATTATGAAAAAAGAATTGAGCAATTAACAACCAGAAAAAGAGAATCAGACTATGCTAGATAAGCACGGTATTGCAAAAAGAATTGCTAAAGAGCTCAAGAACGGATACTACGTGAACTTGGGAATTGGGATTCCTACTTTAGTGGCTAATTATATTCCAGAAGGGTTGGACGTAGTTATTCAGTCTGAGAATGGACTTTTAGGAATGGGGCCTTTCCCTTATCCCGAAGAGGTAGATCCCGACTTGATAAATGCAGGTAAACAAACTGTTACTGCTATTCCCGGCGCTGCCTTTTTTGATTCTGCAGAAAGCTTTGCGATGATCCGAGGTGGACATATCGACTTGACTGTTTTGGGTGCAATGCAAGTTTCAGAAAAAGGTGATATTGCTAACTGGAAAATTCCTGGTCATTTGGTTAAAGGAATGGGAGGAGCTATGGACCTTGTCGCTTCTGCTAAGTATATCATTGTAGGAATGCAGCACTGCAACAAAAATGGCGAGCCTAAGTTAGTAAAAGAATGCACTTTACCTATTACGGGCCTAAGATGTGTAAAGCGGATAGTAACCGACTTGGCAGTTATTGATGTAACGTATTTTGGCTTTCAGTTAATTGAAACAGCACCTGGTGTAACAGTGGAGGAAGTGCTTGCCAAAACGGGAGCTGATGTTATTGTAGATGGGCATATTCCTGAAATGGATTTTTAAGGAGTATTGGGAAAGAGAAGTGAAAACATTCTTAATTTTCTCTTTCCCAGTAGTCTTGCTTTTGAAGGTTAGGAGTGTTCCTGTAATTTTACTCCTAAATCTAGTATCTTGGATTTCTCTGTGAAACGTCGATGCATAATATTAATATATGAATGCTATACTTGTTCCGGTAGATTTTTCGTCTTATTCTGCTAATGCTTTAGTATATGGTCTGCAAATTGCTGCAAAAACAGGGTGGAAGTGCTATGCTTTAAGAGTAACAAAGTTAAAGTTTACCAAATTTATTCATAGCGTAGAGGATATAGCCAAAAAAGAAAAAGAAGCTCTTGAAGAAGCTCAGCAGGAACTTCGAAATTTTTGTCAGGGAATTTATGAAAAGTATCCTTTTCTAAAGACGGTGCCGGCAGAGCAGTTAGTACGGGTAGGGCTGGTGGTAGAGGAAATTCTTTCCATAGTGGAAGAATTTGCATTTCAAATGATAATTATGGGGACGCAGGGCGCTGAGAGTACAGAAAAAAAAATTTTTGGGTCTAATACAGCTTTAGTAATCGAAAATACTACGGTACCTGTTTTAGCTATTCCAGCTAACTGTGATTTATTTACTGTAGCTAATATTGTCTTTGCGCTGGATATTCATAAAAAGCCGAGCGATAGGGCAATTCGTTTTTTATGTGAATTTGCGCAGGCTTTTGATGCATGGATTTCTATACTATATATTCAGAAAAAAAAAGAGGAGCCTAATTTAGATGAACTTGCAGGAGAAGCTCTAGGGTGGTTTTCTTATCCCAAGACGCGTTTAGAGGTCGTTGTGGATACAAGTATCCTGCACGGGATCGAGCTTTTTGTTGCGCAAAATCAATTGGATATTTTAGCCCTGGTGGCGCGAGACCATGCTACTATTGAGCGTATTTTTGGCTCTAGCTTAGTACGAGAAATTGCACTGCATTTTCATTATCCCTTTTTAGCCCTGCATTAAATTAATGTATTAGTAGGTAAGTGTTTTTTGCTCCTTGGCAGAACCCACCGTTTTTTATGAAGCCGGTTATTATTTGTGTGGATGATGAAAAAGCAATTCTTAGTAGCTTAGAGCAACAAATTAAGCACTGGTTTGCTGGGCAATATGAGTGTGAACTTGCCCAAGGAGGCGAGGAAGCTCTTCTTTTAGTAGACGAATTATTAGAGGCTAATAGAAGAATTGCACTTATTATTTCAGACCAAATAATGCCCGGAATACAGGGCGATGAGTTATTAGTTTTATTGCACCAAAAATTACCAGAGGTTCCTAAAATATTATTAACAGGCCAGGCTAATTTTGCAGCTATTCAGAACGCAATTAGTAATGCTCGGCTGTATCGATATATTTCTAAGCCGTGGGAAGAAAATGACCTTATGCTTACTATTCAAGATGCTCTTACTAGTTTTGCTAGGCAACTTCAATTAATTGAGCATAATCGTTTGCTGCATTCTCTTGCAGAAGCCACTCAGCAGATTTCTAGTCAAATTCATTTTTCTTCTTTTGCTAGTTTATTGTTGGAAAGCGCTATTCGAACTATTGGTGCTCAAGATGGTTATCTTGTTTTGTGTAAGGATAAGAAGTGGTTTGTGGCTGCAGCGATATCTAGTGAGTCCAGTAAAAATCAAAATTTACAATATTGGGTCCAAAATAAAAATTTTGAACTTCTTCAAAGTGTCCTTACTAAAATTCAAGAAGTCCAAGGGCAAGATCACCCTTATCGTTTTAGTAGACTTTTTGCTCCTATTTCTAGAAAAGGTAAGAACTTAGGATTCTTATTTCTCGAGTTTTTTCAGCCTGACCCTATTTTTTACTCTAATCGCCTGGAGGTTTTACAGATGTTGGCTAATCAGGCGGCTATTTGTTTAGAAAATTTGCAGCTTTACCACTACCTAGCTGTTCAGGCACAGGCTCTTCGAAGGGAAAAACAAAAAGTAGAGATTATTAACCAAGTGCTTAATGAAAAGAACAAAAATATTACTGATAGCATTCAGTATGCACGAAGGATTCAAGAGGCTATTATGCCCGAAAGATCTTTTTTGCAGCAGTATTTTCCTAACTCTTTTATACTGTATCAGCCCAAAGATATTGTAAGTGGTGATTTTTTTTGGTGGGTCGAAAAAGAGCATACTTTTATCATTGCGGCTGTCGATTGTACAGGTCATGGTGTACCCGGGGCTTTTATGTCGGTTATTGGTTCTAATTTACTCAATCAAATTGTAAACGAGTATGGAATTACCGAGCCTGATGCAATTTTACAATATTTAGATCACCGTGTACGAATAGTGCTCAAGCAAGATGATTATGGGGCAAGAGACTTATTGGGAAATGATAGTATGGAATTAGCCCTGTGTGCATATGAGCGTACCACCCGAACTCTAAAGTTTGCAGGAGCCAACCGGCCCCTGTATTTAGTACACGATGGCCAACTGTTAGAAGTTCCGCCTACCAAAGTATCAATTGGCGGCAAAAAAAATGAACAAAGTTTATTTTTTCGATTACACACTTTTAAAATAAATCCGGGTGATTGCCTATACATTTGCACAGACGGTATTGCAGACCAATTAGGAGGGCCAGAGCACAAGCGTTTCTCCACAAAGCGCCTTAAAGACTTAATATTAGCTCTACAACGGCTTCCCTTTGTAGAACAGCCCCATATTATTAGTGAAACAATTAAAGAATGGCGGGGTCTGCAAGAAGAACAAATTGACGATATTTTAATTATTGGTATTCTTTTTGAGTAAAATTTTATTTTTTTTGCCTAAAATTATGCTAACATGGTTAAGCCCATTATTCTTTGTGTAGAAGATAACCCCCAGCTGTGTGAGGCGCTGGTTGAACAAATAGACCAGCGAATTGGTGATGATTTTGACTGTTTAGCAGCGCCTAATGCTATCGAAGCTCTAGAAATAATAGACGAAATTATCGATAATGGTAAAGAGCTAGCGGTAGTAATAGCCGACCAAACAATTCCTAATGGAATCCATGGAGATGAGTTTTTGATTCGAGTGCACTCAGTATTTCCGGAAACTATTAAAATTTTGCTTTGCGAAAAGCACGAACTTAGCAGGGTTGCTAATGCGGTTGAAAAGGCTAGCTTGTATCGTTATATTTTGAAGCCATGGGAAGAGTATGATTTAGCGCTTACTATAGAAGAGGCGGCAAGAAGTTATTTGCAATATTTACAGCTTGTTCAGTATAATCAATATAACCGCCTACTTCGTAGCCTTAATCGAGCTATGCAAGAGCTAAGTGGTGAAATTGAGTATGAAAAATTAATAAAGCGTTTTATTAATACAGCGATTCAAATAACTGAAGCTGAGATTGGCTTTCTTTTTCTTTATACTCAGCAAAAGTTAAATATTGCTGCAGTAGCCTTTTCTAAGGCGGAGCAGGCTCGAAGGTTACAGCGCGATCTTGTAAAGCCCCAGCCCTCTTTGCTACAAGAAATTCTGATTAGTATGAAACAAGTTCTACACCGTCCTTTTGCTAAAGACTACCGAATGGCAGCTAGTATCACCCATAAAGGAAATACCCTAGGATATGTATATGTCGAAAATTCCATTTCAGGAAATGTTTTTGATGTGAACCACAAAGAAGTGCTGCAAATGTTTGCTTCTCAGATGGCAATTTCTCTAGAAAATGCGCGCCTTTACAGAAATTTAGAAAAGAAATCTAATGAATTAATTCAGATTAAGGAAATTATTGAAACTAAAGAAGAAGACATCAACGAAAATATTACTTATACAAGTAAAATTTTAAGGGCCACCCTTCCTAATCCTAAGTATTTTTTACAACTTTTTGCCGATTCTTTTCTTTTCGAACATCCTAGAGAACAAATAGGGGGGGATTTCCTGTGGTGGAGTGAAAAAAATGATCTCATTTTTTTCGCTGTAGTGGATTGCACAGGCACAGGCGTGCCAGGAGCTTTTATGGCTATTGTAGTAAATAATTTGCTTACTCAAATTATCAATCAATATGAGTTATTAGAATTAGAAGCAATAATGCAAATGCTTAACTTGCAATTGCAGGCCGCTATTGACGAAGATTACGCGCTTTCGCTTTCTTTTTGTTGCTTAAATCCTGATAGAAATCTTCTTAAATTTTTAGGTGTCAAGCGTAGTATGCTAATTATTAGGGAGGGAGAAACTATTGAAATTCAAAATAATCGCTTTTATTTAGATAATCGTACTGATCCTCGTATTTACTTTAAAACAACTACCGTGGACTTATACAAGGGAGATGTACTGTTTCTATACACTAATGGAATAACTAATCAGTTAGGGGGTAAAGAGAAAAAGAAGCTGGGCATTAAAAGAATAAAAGATTTCTTAATTGCTAATAATAATTTACCTTTGCCTCAGCAAGGGCAGGCTTTACAGAAATTATTGCAAGAGTGGCGTGGCAATCTACCGATTTTGGACGATATGCTGGCTATGGCAGTTAAAATTTAATAGCTTAATAAAATTATAATCAAATTCAATATTTATGACTAAAACTATTGTTAGTAATGCACAAGCTCTTTTAGCAAGAAGAAATAAAGTTGTACCCAAAGGAGTAGGTATATTTGCTCCTACTACCGCACAAAGTGGGAGTGGTCCTATTCTTACTGATTTAGATGGAGAAGAGTGGATAGATTTTGGTTCTGGCATTGGGGTTACTGCTCTGGGACATTGTCCGCCTACAGTGGTACGAGCTATTCAGCAACAAGCGGAAAAACTTATTCATGCTTGTTTTCATGTATCTACTTATGAGCCTTATGTTGCTTTATGCGAAAAATTAATACAGCTCTTTCCGCATGGTGATGCTACTAAGGTAATGCTTACTAATACCGGTGCGGAGGCTATTGAGAATGCAATTAAGATTGCGAGGCAAGCTACGGGACGTCCAGCAATAATTTGCTATACGGAGGCTTTTCATGGCCGTTCAATGATGGCTATGACCCTTACCTCTAAAATTTCCTATAAAATTGGATGTGGACCCTTTGCGCCAGAAGTATATCGTTTACCCTTCCCTAATTATTACTACTATGGGGATGGGCTAACGGAAAGTGCCTTCATTGAAAGAGAAATTCAACGGTTAGATATATTTCTTAATAGCCATGTAGACCCCCATTCAGTAGCTGCTATTGTTATAGAGCCTGTACAGGGGGAAGGGGGGTTTAATGTCGTTCCTAAAGCTTACTTACAAGCACTTAGAAAAAAATGCACTGAGTTAGGGATTTTGTTAATTATTGACGAGGTTCAAACTGGTTTTGGGAGAACTGGTAAATGGGCTGCTTACCAACACTATGACGTGGTGCCCGATATTTCCACTTGGGCAAAAGCTATGGGCGGAGGTTTGCCTATAGGCTGTGTAATTGGAAAAGCTGAAATTATGGATGCTACTACGCCAGGTACTCTGGGTGGAACTTACCTTGGTAATCCTGTATGTTGTGCTGCCGCCCTTGCCACTATTGAGTATATGGAGTCTATTAATTTGCCTGCCAAAGCTCAGACTATAGGTCAAATTCTTAGAAGGAGGTTAAAAAGTATGCAAGTTCGCTTCCCGCAGATTGGAGACGTGCGAGGATTAGGAGCTATGCTTGCTATTGAGCTCGTTAGGCCGGAAGATTCTAAAAAACCCAATCCTGAACTTTGTACAGAAATACTGGAGGCATGCTGGAAAAGAAATCTCCTGATATTGCCTGCAGGCATGCATAAAAATATTATTCGTTTTCTTGTTCCATTAATTATAGAAGAAGAGCTCTTACAAAAAGGACTTGATATATTGGAGGATGCATTTGAACAAGTTTGTTCAGCCTATTAGTTTTAGTTAGTTAAGGAGTTATAGAGTTCTTAATTTGAAGCTGCTGTGACAAAAGAAGAATTTTATGCCAAAATAGTTGAAACTCTAGGCCAGAATATTATTAATGTGGAAAAACTTAAGGGATGGTCACCCCTTGTTATTTTTGATGGGGAATGTGGTTTTTGCAATAAGTGTGTCTATTGGCTCTGGAAACTGGATAGGGCTGGCATCTTATATTTTGTAAGGGCTAGTTCTAATTTAGGAAGGCGTATACTTTATTTCTTTCAGCCTTATGAAAAAGCCGAGGATAGTGTATTTTTTATCTACAAAGGAAATATTTATTCTAAGTCGCAAGCAGTAATCCGGGTTCTTGAGCTACTTCAGGTCCCAATGGCGGGTATAGGGTGGTGGATACCCCCCTTTTTTAGAGACTTTCTTTATGACTGTATCGCTAGCAGCCGCTACTATCTAATAAATAATAATTCTACGGCATGTAATTTGGAATATATGCATGCTTTTGCCAATCGACTTTTAGATTAATTTTAGATTTATTGATTTTGCTTTACATATGTTAATTACAGATCCAACTTTTGTAGCCGGTAAGCCTTATAGCAGTATGGAAAGGTGGTTACTGCAATGGATTAATGATGAGCGTGATCTACCCTTTTTACGTCTCTGCGCTATTTTATTTTTTACAACAATACCCTTTGCTATTTACTTATACATTTCTCAACCTTTCTATTGGTGGGTAGCTGCCCTATATTTTATTTATAATAACGCTTTGTGGCTAGGTCCTTTTGTTTTAATGCTACATAATACTTCCCATCGTGCTCTTTTTAAGAGAAAGTATAATTTTTTGAATTACTTTATTCCCTGGGTTCTAGGCCCTTTTTTTGGAGAAACTCCAGAAAGCTATTATGCTCATCATATTGGTATGCATCATCCTGAAAATAATTTGAAGGACGATTTAAGTAGCACCATGGCTTACCAAAGAGATAGTTTAGTGGATTTCTTCCGCTATTTTTTTAATTTTTTTTTCTTAGGGGTATGGGAGCTTAGTACCTACTTGCGGAGAAAAAAGAGAAAGAAACTACTATATCGTTTTTGGAAAGGGGAATTTTCTTTTTATATTTTCGTTACCCTTTTATGTTTTGTTAATTGGAAAGCAACGCTAGTTGTCTTTATTATTCCTTTTATTTTTACTCGTTTTATGATGATGGCTGGTAATTGGGCGCAACATGCATTTATTGATCCACAGTCCCCTAACAATTGTTATCGCAATAGTATCACTTGCATTAATACTCTTTACAATCGGCGTTGTTTTAATGATGGCTATCACATTGGTCATCATTTGAAACCCACTATGCATTGGACTGAATTGCCTTTGGAATTCCAAAAAAATATAAAAGTTTACGCACAAGAAGGGGCTATTGTTTTTCATACTATAGACTTTTTTATAATATGGTTATTGCTTATGCTCAAGCGCTACGATTGGTTAGCTCGTTTTTATGTAAACTTGCAGCCTTCTGTTATTCTTTCAAAGGAAGAAATTATTGAGTTATTAAAAATGCGTACAGCTCGGTGTGTTTAGCTAAGGAATACTAATGCTTGCTTATTAATAATAAGTAGGAGGATAAGTATCCTTGCTCACAGATGTATTAGCATTTTTATTTTAAGCGCTGGTATTTGAGAATCAAAGCTTAATTTTAAGACTCAAGCTTGAGTTTAATCAACTGTGGTTTGTTGTTGGGCTATTTCTACTTGTGTTTTTGTTCAATTTCGAAGTTGATAACATAATTATCTCCTATAATCATATCCTAGTATTTTAAAGCTTTTAGGGATAGTAAACTCTTCTTTTTTAAAGTTTTTTCTTTGAATTCGAGTTGCTACGATTTCGATTTTTCGCTCTGAATTTTTTCTTATTGTCTTTAACGGAATACATCCATTGAGTCCTTTGGTTAAAAAGGCAGCTCTAGCTGTGGTATGAGGAGGGAAAAAAGATAGGTCTACTCGGTATTTGGGAGAAATGTAAAAGATAATTTCTTCACCATTTCTTTTTTTAGCTTTGTAGCCGTAGCACATCACATTTAAAATTTTAATAGAGTCTCCCAAGGGCACTGCGGTAGGTATTTCATCATCGTCTACCTTATAAGATTCATTTCTAAAAACACGCTTATTTGCAGCATCTACAATGTACATATGGTTAGAGTCTGAAAGGAAGATTCTGGTAGTAGGAAAAACTTGCCTAATTTTCGGTGGGATAGGGTTATAAGGATCAAAAAAATTTGAATGGTCTTCTAACCCTACGTTATCTCCATAAAGCTGCACAATAAAGTCGCCCTCGCGAATAATCAGGGTCATATATCGGATATCATTCAATACTGCCAAGTCTTCAGCTATTTCACCCTCTACTTTAAATTCATAGTCAATGAATCCACAAAACGCTGGCTCCTTGGAGGGAATATTACTTATAGCCTCCCCTGTTTGAGCATATCCTTTTTGGAAAATTTGAACTAATACAACTAGTATAACCAACGGTGTAATTATGAATTTTTTAATCATATAAATTTTTGATTACTTTAATTGTATTGGTATGTGCATTAATGATATCTGCGTAATGGTTAGAATAACCACCCCCCATTACAACAACTATAGGTATTTGCAAAGACTGAGCCAATTCTAACACAAGCTCATCTCTTTTTTTACATCCTTCTAGGGTCAAATTTAATTTTCCTAATCGGTCGGTAGCAAGTACATCGACTCCCGCTATGTAATATATAATATCAGGTTGAAATTGGGTTATTACCGAGGGTAAAGTAGACTTTAAAATTGAAAGATAGTTTTCATCCCCTGTGCCCGTGGGAAGAGAGATGTCTAAGTCGGATCTTTCTTTTGCAAAAGGATAGTTCTCATGAGCATGCATTGAAAAAGTGAAAACTGCCGTGTGGTCTTCAAAAATTTTTGCTGTTCCATTACCTTGATGTACGTCTAAGTCGATAACTAGTCCCTTACAAATTTTTTTTTGTTGTATTAAATAGTTAAGACTGATAGCAACATCATTTAATATGCAAAACCCCTCGGCTCTATCTTTATACGCATGATGGGTACCCCCTGCAAGGCTAACTCCAATTCCTTCTGTTAGCGCATATAAAGAACTCCAAAATGTTCCACTTGCAGAAGCAATACTACGCCTTACTAAGGCTATAGATTGTGGAAATCCAAGTCTTCTCTCTTCTTGTATACTTAGCCTAAGATTCTTTACTCTTGCCCAGTATTCCTCATCATGAGTTATGAGAATAATTTCTTCTTTGATAAATTCTGGAATGTATAGCTGTTGGGGCTCTAAAATACCTTGATATAAAAGCTGTTCCCGCAAAAGCTCGTACTTTTGCATCGGGAAGCGGTGCTTAAATGGCAACGGTACCTGATAAGTATCAGAATACGATACCCTTAACATCTTCTTTAAGATTCTATTTAACTATAAAAAAAGCCCTTTCTTTGAGAAAGGGCTTAATAAATTCGGCGGCGACCTACTTTCCCACGTGTTACCGCAGTATCATCGGCGTCTGATGACTTAACTTCTCTGTTCGGAATGGATAGAGGTGCACCCATCAGCTTTAGCCACCTAACTCTTCTCTATTTTTCTCCCCACCTTCTCTCACTTTCCTCTTCTTACTTTTCTTTCCTCTTTTTTACTTTTTTACTTTATTTCCCTTTTGCTTATCTTTTACTCATTTTTTATTTCTTCTTTTCTTGATTTTTGGTGCTTGATCTTTTGTTGGGTTGCGTTGTGTTGTTGTTTCTTTTTTTCTTGTCAATTTTGTTTTTTTTTTTTTAATTTTTTTATATGGTAAGTGAGGGGGTAATAGAATAAACTATTCGAATAAAAATTAAATAAAATTATGGTAAATAATA
>JANWXU010000031.1 GCA_025057395.1 Bacteroidia bacterium
GTAAGGGGATTAGGGCAACCTCTTAAAAGTTTTCGTGATTCCAAGATACATTTTTCAATTTATGAAAAGAATACTTCTTTACCCTATTTGCAATCTTTAGGTCCTTTAGAAAAAATGAAAAAAAGAATGTTTTTAGAGCCCCAAGCAAATGAAAACAACAGCATAGCAACAGAAACAAGCATTGAAAAATAACCCAAGATAATCCCTTTTCGAAGCTATGCTTCGAAGCTTCAAGACTAAATAATTTTTCGAAAAGAATTTTTTCTCAAAGCACTAGGACTAAAACCAAATTTTTTCTTAAAAGCATTACTAAAATTAGCAGTAGTAGAATAGCCTGCAAGAAACGCAATATTAGCAATAGGCTCGTCGGTGGTAGCAAGCATTTGTTTAGCTAGTTCTAGTTTTTGATTGATCACATAGCCATAAACAGTAGTTTGAAATAATTCTTTAAATCCTTTTTTGAGCTTGAAGTCATTTAAACCTACCATTCGGCAAAGTTCCATAAGGGTAGGAGGGGAAGTAAGATTTTCATCCAAAATTCTTTTTACTTCGTAGATTTTCTCTCTATCACGATTAGTTATAACAGAAACTTCCTTCTGGCAATTACATTCTTCATATTTTGCAGCTATTAGGGCTAAGATCTCTATCATCTTAGATTGTAAAAATAAACTTTTTATCTCACCTTGAAAAGGAGCATTTAATATTTGGTGTAGTAGTACCGAAACATACTGATTAATAGGATAAAACTGATTTCCAAGAAGCATTGGTTGATTTTTTTCGATAGACTTACAGAATTCATCGTAAACACAAATCTTTTGATAAACCCAATGATAAAATTGCTCTGAGCAAAAGATAATCTCTATAAAATGATGATAGCTTTGGGCCTCAAACTCATATTCTTCGATTGGGTAGGGATCAAAAAATAAACCGAAGTGATTAACAGGAATAACAGTACTTTTTGAAAAGCTACGGCAGCCGATTTTATGAATTCCTTCTAAATTAAAGTGGAACTTAATAATTCCTTCCTCGAATTCTCGAGTAGCAGTTAGTTTTTTTTGAGGACGATATTTGAAGTCAAATATAGAGGTTCCTGCAAAGTGAATTTGATAGATAGAATAACTATTCGGCGACTCTGAACAATGCCGAGACTCTTGAACATGGTTTTGATACCTCTTTACTACTAAAGCTTCTCCTTCAAAAATAATATTGCTTTCTTCTTTGCGCCTTAATAATACTCGCATTCAGTTTTTTTTCCAAATAGAAAAACTTTAAATACCGATTAGCTATGCTGATTGATATGCAAGTTACGCAATTTTGCTGCGTAATTAATACACAAGTTATTTAGAATTAAATTAAGTCTAAATAATCATTTATTCAGGATATGATTCGTTACATAAACACATTTTGTTTTACTCTTATATGGCTTTATTTTCCTATTCATATTTTAAGAGCCCAAAGGGCTTTTGAAGCCAATGATTCAGTTACTTTAGGTGCAGGGTATATAGACGATGTTTACTATTCATTAGAAAAAGGGTTCAAAAAATCCGTAAAGCGAGGAGATTGGGATATTGCTTTTATGGTAAATCCTAGCTCTTCGATTTTAGTTAATACTGCTGAGCAGCGTATGCTTTATAAGCTTCCTTATGCCGTGAATCAATGGAAGCAGGTAGATACAACCGGGCATATAAGAAACCAAAATCGTTTAGTTAATAGTTCCAAGAGCTGGTATAATGGAGCCTTTAATAGAACAGCAAGCGGAGCTTCTAACGACATTGGATGGGCAGTATACGATATCTTTACCCATAGCCTAAAAGGGGATTCGCTTTATGCCATCTCCTTGCCAGGTAAAGTTTGGAAAAAATTAATGATCGAGGGAAGAGAGCAAGGAATCTATACTTTTCGTTTTGCTAATTTGGATGGTTCAGAAGAGATGCTACGAAGTGTGAATGTAAGAGAATATCAAAACCAATTATTTATATACTTTTCTATTCTTAGAAATGAATTTTTACCACCCGACCGTGAGCCACTTCCTAAGGAATGGGACCTATTATTTACTAAATATATGCACGAATATGAAAATGTGCCTATTCAGGAAGAAACCAGATTTTATCCTGTCACTGGAGCATTACTGAATCCTTCCTTGCAAGGAGCTAAAGTAATTACAACTACCCCTAAAAATGCCAAATGGCAAGAAGCTAACTTCACCCCACAAGCAGATATTGTTGGCTTCGATTGGAAAACTTTTAATAATCAAACTATGCAATGGCAACTAGATTACAATAGAGTATATTTTGTTAAAGACCATAATAATAGCGTCTGGCGTCTCTATTTTACTGATTTTACAGGCTCTAGAAGTGGAAAAATTTTATTTTACAAAGATAAAGTAGGAGAAATTACTTCTAACGACGAAAACCTGGATAAAACAATTACTTACTCCCAACTATATCCTAGCCCTGCCCGAGAACTCACTTACTGGATTTTTGAGAGTCTTTATCCCCTTAGAGAAGCCGAGCTTGAAATTTATAATTCTAGTGGCCGCAAAATGCAAAGTTATACCTTTTCAGCAATGCCCGGCTTAAATCAACTACCTATAGATACTTCTAATCTAACAAGTGGTATATATTACGTAGTGCTAAAGAGCGACACTTTTTCCTTATCCCAGAAATTGGTTGTTATAGAATAAGCAGGGACTATGGGAAAAGGAAGAGTGTTTTTATTTATTCTAGTTTTGGCTGCTTTTGTAATGTTGTGTCCACGCTTAGCGTGGGCACAATACTTAAAAATTGTAGTTAATTCAGAATCAGAAAAACTAAAAGAAGTACCCTTGGAAGGCGCCTACATTATATGTTTTTCTCTTGATGAACCACTTATTAATACTTTTCTTTTAACAGATATCAGGGGAATAGCTAAGTTGCCAAGAAAAGGAAGATGGAAAATTAGAGTAGAATACCTAGGCTTAGAGCCCAAGCTAGATACAACTGACTTTAAAACTCAAGATACTCTGCACATTACACTACAGGGAAAGCCTATTCTACTAGGTGATGTAGTTATAACAGGCCAATACCGAATAACAAGTCAAGAACACGCTACTTACAAAGTAAAGGTTATTAATCAGGAGCGGATTATTCAACAAGGCGCCATAAACTTATCTGATATCTTGGCTAACGAATTAAATATACGACTGAGGCAAGATATGATGTTAGGCACAAGTTTAACGATACAGGGCTTAAGTGGACAAAATATCAAAATTTTAATAGATGGTGTTCCTCTTATTGGAAGGCTTAACGGAGATATAGACCTAACCCAGATTAACTTAAATAACATTGAAAAAATTGAAATTATCGAAGGACCCATGTCTGTGATTTATGGCACAGATGCCATGGGCGGTGTTATTAATTTGATTACTAAAAAAGGAATTGCACAAAAAATACAGCTAGGCGCTAATGCTTATTACGAATCTATAGGAAAATATAATTTTGACTTTAACCTTCGCTGGCGACAAAATGAGCACTTTTGGCAAATAACAGGAGGAAGAAATTTTATACAAGGTTTTACTCCCGGCACTCGTAAAACTACAAGAGCCCACCTGTGGAAACCACGTGAGCAATACTTTACTACAATAGACTACATATTTCAGAAAAATAAAATCAAACTTCGACCTTTTGGTAATTTCTTCCGAGAAATCTTATTTAATTGCGGTGAACCAGTAATAACAACTCGCTTTGCAAGAGCCAAAGACGAGCACTTTATTACTCATCGTGTAGGAGCAGGGCTGGAAATTTCTTATCAGCTTCATAAAAATTTATCTCTTCACTTACTAAATAATTACAACTGGTTTGAACGTGAGCGCCAAACATGGATAAAAAATTTGGTTACCTTAGAATCGGCCCCTAGCCAAAATCCTGGAGATAATGCCATTGACGCTTTTAATGCCTTTTTATTCCGCGGTACTCTAACTTCTACTAGTCTCGAAAAAAAGCTTAACTATCAGCTAGGGTACGATATTAATTTAGAAAGCGCAAGAGGATTACGTATAGAAAATACTCTGCAATATATCTATGATTTTGCCATCTTTACCAGTACAGAATACGAGCCTATAAGAAATTTAATATTACGTCCGGCTCTTCGGGCTGCATATAATACCCAATACGGCGCTCCTATTGTACCTTCCTTCAATATAAAATACAGTTTTGCTCAAAATTGGCAGCTAAGAGCTGCCTGGGCACAAGGTTTTCGTGCTCCTAGTCTTAAAGAACTATTTTTTTTCTTTGTAGATGTTAACCATAATATAAGAGGAAATAGGCAATTAGAAGCTGAAAAAGGCAATAATTTCAATGCAAGCTTAATTTATCAAAGTCGCTTCCAAAATTGGAACTTACAATTCGAATGGGCCCCTTTTTACAACTCTATTACTAACTTAATACAGCTAGCTATTGTAGATCCCTCTACGCAACTCTACCAATACGTCAATATTGCAAAATATACTACTTACGGTAGCACTCTTTCCACCAAAATGGAATGGAAAAATTGGAACTGGGAGTTGGGCTTTAATCATACTGCTCGGCTAAACATGCTACATGACCCAAACTCCAATATACCCCAGTTCTTGGATTCTTATGAGTTTCGTTTTCTTCCTACGTGGCATCAATCTTTCTCTAAATGGCAGCTTTTTGTAAGCTTATTCTATAAGTATAACGGTCCGATACCAGGATTTACAATTCAAAATGAAAATAACCAAGAAAAAATTATCCAGACTCAAATACAAGGATATCATCTTTGTGATTTTTCGCTCTCTACGCAACTCTTCCAAAATAAACTTATTCTTACTACAGGGGTAAAAAATTTATTCAATGTTACCAATATTCAGGCAGGTTTTGCAAGTGGTGCTCACACCGCTGCCAATAGCCTAATGCCTGTAGCCCAAGGAACTTCTTATTTCATTAGTTTAAAATTAAGCCTATGAAATTGAGATATTTACATCATTTTTTTTGCATATTTTTAGTTCCTATTCTATACCTTACAAGCTGTTTACCAGAAGATAGGCCCTACAAACTATTACCTACTCCCGATGTTCAAGAAGCCCGAGTAGTAATGGGAACAAATTATGATAAGCGAATTTATTTCGATCTAGAAACTGTAAGCGGTTTTACAGCTCCAACAGATGCGTATGATTTGGCTTTTGAAAATACCCCAGAAGGAAATCGCATTTTACTTAACGGAGCTAATTTTATGAAAGCTTTTAATACCCAAGAAATAGAATTTGACAAAGTAAACTTCCAAACTTTACGTCAAACGCCTGATTCACTCTTTTGTGCAGACTATCCCAATGGTTTTCCAGACTCACTAGTACTTTCTCCAACATTTTGGCGCTTACCCAAAGAAAAGTTTAATACAGTTTATATCCTTGATAGAGGAAGGCAAAAATTCAAAGACGAAACAGAACGATTTTATAAGTTCCAACTATTAAGTTATGATAAAAATAGATATGTGATAAAATTTGGCAAACTAACTGAAACCACGCCTACTACTAAAGTTATCTTAAAAGACAAACAAACAGCCTTGCGATATCTAGATTTAAGCACAGCAGAAATTGTTGAACTAGAGCCTGCTCATAAAAAGTGGGATATTGTTTTTACTCGTTATACTCATGTATATAAAGATCAGCCCTTAAGTTCGGCTATTCGGTACTATTCAGTTACAGGAGGACTTATTAATAATTTTCAAGGCGTAAAAGCCCAACGTTTATTTCCTAAAAGTCCAGAGTATATTCCTTTTGACTCATTGAATATTGAACATACTTTAGCTTTGCCCTTAAAAGATGCACTAGATACCATTGGATTCGACTGGAAAGATTATGATTTTGAAAAAGGCTTTATTACCGACCCTAAACGTCTCTATATTATCAAAACTGTAGAAGGAAACTACTACAAATTACGTTTCCTAGATTTCTTAGATGAAAAAGGAAACAAAGGCTCTCCTTATTTTGAATTTCAACAATTGTAAACTTTAATTGAAAATTAAATCAAAAATATGAAGATAAGCAACTCTTTTATTATTCTTATAATAGCAAGCATATTATCTATTTCAAATAATAAAATTGCAATAGGCCAGGAAGAAAAAATACTACTTACTAACATTCGACAATTAATTTATGAAGGCAAAAGATCAGGAGAGGGATATTTTTCTCCAGATGGCAAAAAAATGATATTTCAGAGTGAAAGAGAACCTAATAACCCTTTTTATCAAATTTATATTCTTGACTTAGAAACTGGAGAAACCCATAGGGTCTCTCCAGGTAAGGGAAAAACTACTTGTGCATTTTTTCGTCCTAATAGTCAAGAAGTTTTATTTTCTTCAACCCACCTTGATCCTTTAACAGAAAAGTTGCAAGCTGAGGAGCTCGCTTTTCGGGCAAGTGGTCAAAAAAGAAGATATGCTTGGGACTACGATACAAGCATGGACATTTTTTCAGCTTATCAAGATGGTAGTAATCTTAGGCGGCTAACCACAGCAAAAGGGTATGATGCAGAAGCTGCTTACTCACCTGATGGCAAAAAAATAGTTTTTTCTTCTTTGCGTTCTGCATATGAAAAGGAACTTACCCCCGAAGAGAAAAAAATGCTCGAAATAGATCCTGCTTACTTTGGAGAAGTATACATTATGGATGCTGATGGAAAAAATCAAAAACGTTTGACCTACTGGCCAGGTTATGATGGAGGTACTTTTTTTTCTCCTGATGGGCAACGAATCATTTGGCGTCATTTCGACCCTACAGGTAAAACCGCAGATATATATACAATGAAGTTAGACGGCTCTGATATTAGAAGAATTACAGATTTCAATGCTCTTTCGTGGGCACCTTACTACCATCCTAGTGGCAAATATATCATTTTTTCAAGTAATAAATTAGGTTTTAGCAATTTTGAACTTTTTATTGTTGATGCTGAAGGTAGAAAAGAACCCGTAAGGGTTACTTATACTGAAGGATTTGATGGATTACCTGTTTTTAGTCCTGATGGTAAAAAGTTGAGTTGGACAAGTGCTCGTACCGCTAATGGAGCGGCTCAAATTTTTTGGGCAGATTGGAACCATGAAAAGGCGCTAGCCCTACTAGAAGCCGCTCCCCCTAGAACAACTCATACTATTACCCAATCTAAAGTAACCATCCAAACTATAACTGATCAAAATTTAACTTCAGCATCATCCACTGCTTTGGAAAATAGACTAAAAGCGCATATACAATTTCTAGCCTCAGATGCTTTAGAGGGAAGAATGACAGGCACAGCTGGAGCCGCCCAAGCAGCTGAGTACTTGACCAAACAATTAATTGAACTAGGATTTGAACCATATACCCAAAGCTACAAAATACCCTTCGAATTTTTAGCTGATTTGCAAATTCCTGAAACAGGAAACTATTTACAGCTTCTCTTAGAAAAGGGCAAAAAAGCTACACCCTTACCTTTTATTATAAAAAAAGAATTTTTCCCCTATGCTTTTTCAGATACAACTAGTTTTAGTGGACCTTTAGTTTTTGTAGGCTATGGTATTAAAACTCCGCCCTTAGCTAAGTTGCAGTATAATTCTTATGCTAGCTTTATGCCTAGCAAACTCAGAGACCATGTACATATTTTGATAGATGGATTACCACAAGGCTTAACAATGGAGCAGAAGGAGGAGCTTTTACCCTACTCTTCTACTATAAAAAAGATTCAATTGGCTAAAGAAAATGGTGCTAAAGCCGTAATTGTACTAAGTTTAAAAGAATCTTTTGAAAACAAAAAGTACCGTTCTCGTAGTGATGATTTTGCTGCTGTTAATTGCGGCATACCTGCTATACGAATTTCTTTACCTGCTTATAAAAAATTAGTAGCTACAGCAGGGTGGGATAGTATTAATATTAGTACTTTGAGGCAATCTTCTCTTGCTCAGGCAGATAGTATTTTTCGTACGCACTTCCAAAAATATGAGCCCATTAGGATAAGTGGCAAGGTCCAATTAACTCCTATTAAGAAAATAGATTACAACATAGTGGGAGTACTAAAACCTGCTTCTTATTCAGACTCTACAAAATTTCTAGTACTAGGAGCTCATTACGATCATTTGGGTAGGGGCGAAGTAGCTTCTTTAGCAGACGAAAAAGAAGCTCACGATATCCATAACGGTGCAGACGATAATGCTTCAGGGGTAGCAGCAGTACTAGAAATAGCAAGAAATTTATCTACTTTATACAAAAGTCATAAAGCTCAAATAAAGCACGGAGTAATGGTGGGCTTTTGGGCAGGAGAAGAACTAGGTTTGCTAGGCTCGAACTACTTTGTAAATCACACTTTCCAACCTGCCAAAAAAGCCCTGGCAAACTTTAATTTTGACATGGTAGGACGTCTAAAAGACAACAAACTAACAATACAAGGTACCGGTTCCTCTAGTATATGGAATAAGCTATTAGAAAAACATAATATTAAAGCAGGCTTTGATCTAGTACTTTCAGCTGATCCTTATGTTCCTACTGATGCAACATCTTTTTACACTGCTGGTTCTCCTATTCTCAGTTTTTTTACAGGCATCCATCAAGAATATCACAAGCCTAATGACGATGAAAATTTAATTAACTACCAAGGCTTAGCAAAAATCGTTACTTTTTCTTCTCAACTATGTGAGGAAATTCTTAAGCAAAATATTACTCCTGATTATATCAAGGTAGTTAGTACTGAAAAGCAGCGGAAAGGGGCCGCTACAATATACTTAGGAACAATTCCAGATTACGCCAGTTCAGAAAAAGGAATGAAACTAAGCGGCGTAAAAGAAGGGGGGCCTGCTGCTAAAGCCGGATTACAAGGTGGAGATATTATTATCAAGCTAGCAGGAAAAGAAATCAATAATATATACGACTATATGTATGTTCTTGATCTGCTCACTCCTAATCAACCAGTAGAGATAGTAGTACTGCGCAGTGGAAAGGAAATTAAACTAAACGTTATTCCTACAACGAAATAAGAATAGGGAAGAAAAGTTATTAGTCTAATTTGATATTTGATAGACATTTCTGTTATAAAAATGTCAATATGAACATATTTTCATTTAATCAATAATAAACGAATGAAGAAAATTTTATTTCTTTCATTTATATTATTACTAAAAAACTTGAATTGCTGGGCTCAAGCTTCTACTATAAGTACGGATACTATTTGGATAATACCAGAGGTGGCTATTGTTGGAAGAAAAGAAAAATCATTACCTGGCTCCGCACAAATAATTACTAAAGAGAAATTATCTTACCTTAACCAACCAGATATTAACAAAGTTCTAAGAACGGTACCAGGAGTAAATATTCGAGATGAAGAAGGATGGGGACTACGGCCGAATATCGGTTTACGAGGCACTCCTGTAAATCGCAGTGCTAAAATTACTCTGATGGAAGACGGCATTTTAATAGCTCCAGCCCCCTATTCTGACCCTGCAGCTTACTATTTTCCATCACTATCTAGAATGGAGGCAGTAGAAGTACTTAAGGGAAGCAGCCAAATTAAATATGGCCCTTATACTATTGGAGGAGCCATTAATTTGATTTCCACATCGTTTCCTACAAATTTTAAGGGCTTTGGGTTATTTTCTTATGGAAGTTTTGGCACTAATCAGCAAAGAATTTGGATAGGAGATACCAAGGAAAATATCGACTATGTCTTTGAACTAAATCGTTGGGCAAGTAATGGCTTTAAGCAGCTAGATGGTGGGGGCAATACAGGCTTTGATAGAAGAGACTTTATGGCCAAACTACGCATACACTCCCAAAAAGAAACCAAGGTTTTTCAATCTCTAGCTTTGAAATTTCTCAATTCCACCGAAGAAGCTAATGAATCTTATTTAGGACTTACTTATGCAGATTTCAAAGCCAATCCTAATCGTCGCTATGCAGCTACGCAAAAGGATTTATTAGATATGAAACACTACCATACCTCCTTAAACCATACAATTATTCCTTTTAAAAACTTTTCTTTAAGTACAACAGGATATTTTGCCAAAACCTTTCGAGAATGGGCAAGAGTAAATAGCATTAAAGGTCTAAGCTTAAATACAATCCTAGCTAACTCCACATCTAATGACAGTGCTTATCAGATTATGACAGGTCAAATGAATGGAAGTCTTACCTATCAAAGTGCAGCTCGAAGTTATACTGTACGAGGTATTCAACTTCAAGCTCAGTACGAATTACAAACAAGTGCTATTAGACATCAATGGCAAGTGGGTATGCGCTACCATGAGGATTTTGCGGACCGATGGGCAACTCAGTCTATGTATACTATGACCAACGGCAAAATGACTCTTACAAATGCTGGTATAAAAGGAAATCAAGAAAATCAAATTCGAAGTGCAAAAAGCTGGGCTACTTTCTTTCAATATAGCCTCCACTATAAAAATTTAACAATTACACCAGGCATTCGATGGGAAAAAATAGATTTAAGATTAAAAAATTATGGTAATACAGATAATGCCCGAATAGGTACTTTTTTAAAAGAAGCTACCAATGCGCTAGCAGTAGTATTACCGGGCGTGGGTATTAACTATACTATTAATTCACAAATGAGCATTTTTGGTGGCTTACATAAAGGTTTTTCTCCGCCGGGGACACCCTCCTTAAATACTGAAAAACAAGCAAAAGTGGAAACAGCACTAAATTATGAATTAGGATACCGATATTTTCATGAAGTAGTTATTGCCCAGTTTTGCTTATTTCTAAGTAATTATGATAATATTCTGGGTTCCGACCAAATTTCTGCAGGAGGCATGGGAACAGGAAATATGTTTAATGCAGGAAAAGCCAAAGCACAAGGCATAGAAATAAATATAGAATATGATATTATTCAAAGTATCTACAAAAAGTCAATAGTTAAGTTACCCATAAGTTTGATATATACCTATACAGATGCATATTTTCAACAAGCCTTTCGTAGTATGGGCGGAGATTGGGGTACACAAATTATTCAAAAAAATGATAAAATCCCTTTTATTACTCCCCATCAATTAACCCTAGTTACTAGCTTGCAAACAACCCAATTTAATGTAACCTTAGTGAGTCGCTTTATAGGAGAAACACGTACTACCCCTGGACAAAATGTAACTATCACTCCTAGAAATAACGTCAAATATACCGACGTAAATGCAATAGCAAGCTACTGGGTAGTTGATTTAAGTGCAAATTATAAATTTTATAGACATTTTACTATTTTCATGCTTATTAATAATTTGTTTAATGCTACTTATATCGTAGCTAATTTGCCACAGGGTTATCGACCGGGCATTCCCTTCGCTTTCAACCTAGGAGCTAAATTTGAGTTCTAGACCTCCTTATTTTAGTTACCGACATAAATAGTTTATAAAAAAATAAAAATTTGATGATTTCTTTCCTTTCACTAAATGTTAAACAAAATAATACTTAGAAGAAACTATCCTCCTTTTAGAGAAGTTTAGGGCAAGACTAGTATAGTGTATTCTGGCAAAGATAAATTTGCATATGTAGTAGACAAGAAAGCGATTATTTTGGCTCTTGGAGCAGCACATAATAATCCCCAAAATGAGTTACAATCGTAAGAAAATTCATAGTATGGTGAATTCATCAAAATAAATTATTTTATTATTTTAGTAAGGTTAAATTCTATTAATTGATTTTTATGAACTTTGAACTAACAGAAGAGCATAAGATGATTCGCGAAATGGCTCGCGAATTTGCACAAAAAGAATTGCTACCCGGAGTTATTGAAAGAGACGAAAAACAGGAATTTCCAGACGAATTAGTCCGTAGAATGGGAGAACTAGGCTTTTTGTCAATGATGACAAGTCCTGAATACGGAGGGGGAGGCATGGATACAATTTCTTATGTAATAGCTATGGAAGAAATTTCCAAAGTAGATGCCTCAGCAGCAGTAATAATGTCCGTAAACAACTCATTGGTTTTGTGGGGATTAGAGAATTTTGGTACTCCAGAACAAAAGAAAAAATATATACCGCCTCTAACAACGGGAGAGATGGTGGGTGCCTTTTGCTTATCAGAACCGGAAGCAGGGAGCGATGCCACTTCTCAACGAACCACTGCCGAAGATAAAGGTGATTACTACCTGCTAAATGGTACAAAAAACTGGATAACTAACGGCAAAAGGGCAGGTATTTATTTAGTTATGGCACAAACGCATAAAGAAAAAGGGCATAGAGGTATTAATTGTCTAATTGTAGAAAAAGGAATGCCAGGTTTTGAAGTTGGCAAAAAGGAGGATAAATTGGGTATTCGTGGCTCAGACACAACTACTCTTTTATTTAATGACGTAAAAGTACCTAAAGAAAACAGAATAGGCGAAGATGGTTTTGGATTTAAATTTGCCATGAAGACCCTAGATGGAGGGAGAATTGGAATTGCAGCCCAAGCTTTAGGAATAGCAGCAGGTGCTTATGAACTAGCGCTAGCTTATTCCCAACAACGTAAAGCTTTTGGAACAGAAATTTTTAATCACCAAGCTATTTCATTTAAGCTTGCCAAAATGGCTACAGAAGTGGAAGCTGCCCGTCTACTTTGCTTTAAAGCTGCTAGAGATAAGGATACTCACAAGCCCTATAATCAGTCTGCAGCAATGGCCAAATGGTTTGCCTCTCGTATTGCAGTTGACATTGCAAGAGAAGCTATTCAAATTCACGGAGGGTACGGCTATGTAAAGGAATACCATGTAGAACGCTTATATCGCGATGCTAAAATCACCGAAATCTATGAAGGTACTAGCGAGATTCAACAACTAGTAATAGCTAGAAGTTTGCTAAACTAGATTATAATTATAGCTGCCTTCCGCTACATAGATTAAATAGCTTGAATAACATAAAAAAGTTGGTATACTCTTTGTTGCAGAATTATAAAGGCTGCTATAAAGAAAATGAATAAAAGAATTTTAATACTAATAAAGGGTATAATTTTATTGTTGGCGGTAAGTTTATTGGTTTCAGGCTGCCTTAACGAAAAGGAAGATACGCAACCTGATATTGTTGCAGGGTTAAAAGAAGCATTAAGCATAGGAACTAATAATACAGTAAGGCAACTTAATGTGTTGAATGGGTATTATGCTAATCCTAATCCGCGCTACGCGGCCATAAAAATACTCTTACCCCAAGAAGCCCAAGCAGTAGAATCTACTCTTCGTTCTCTACCAGGCATGAATTCTTTAGTAGATACCCTTATTCTACAAATGAACCGTGCAGCAGAAGATGCTGCTAGTGAGGCAGGTCCGATTTTTTTAGACGCTATTCGAAATATGACTTTTGAAGACGCAATGGCAATTTTAAAGGGCGATTCGATAGCAGCTACCACCTATATGCGCCGAGTAACCTATAATTCCCTTGAAGCACTTTATACTCCTAAAATCAAAAACTCCATGGAAAAAGTAGGAGCTCAACAAAGCTGGCACCAAATAGCCACTGCTTATAATCGTATTCCTTTTGTTACCAAATTGCCTACAGATATTTCCGCCTACGTAACTCAAAAAGCATTAGATGGCTTATTTTTTGTGCTTAGTAAAGAAGAAATTAATATTCGAAGAAATCCTGCTGCAAGAGTTACTAAATTATTACGGGATGTCTTTAAACTCCAAGATTAAATAAAAGTAGAGTAAAAGAGGCCTTATATGAATATTAATCAATTCCATAAAAAGGCCTCTTTTAAATTTTAGTTAGCATTTACTTTTGATTCCACTACCACAAACCTTTTAGCTACAAAAGCCATATCGGTAAAACTTGCATTACCGGCGGGATTTCCACCCGAAACATGAAAATCGCTAAAAGCTGCATTTTGATTAATATAAACTTGCCCTGTTAAGTTAAAAGCTACCGGTGTATAAGCTTCTGCCATTTCATCTGCAATGCGATTCATTATTTCTTCGCTAGTAGTATAAGCACCACAAGAAATAGCCCCTTGTTGTTGAGCCAATTCTTTTGCTAAACGAATACTTTCTTCCGTACTTTCAGTAGGTACTATAAATACAATAGGTCCGAACATTTCTTGGGCTATCAAACTTCGGTCTTCCACTTCTAGTATCAAAGGGGTAGCTGTTCGAGCCTTAGGAAATTCCGGATTTTGAATAGGTTGAGATTCAAGCAACACTTTCGCCTTGAGTTGACTAGCTTGCTGAATACGCTGATAAGTGTTTTCATTTTGAATAGCCCCGCAAATGGCAGGTCCTGCTTTAGGATGGGTACTCAAATTTTTAACCGCTTCTACAAATTGTTTTACTACCTCTTCATAGGGAACAATTGCTTCTCCTACTTTTATGCCACTACGAGGAATAAAAAAGTTTTGAGGGCAAGTGCACATTTGGCCGCTATATAACGATACTGAAAAGGCAAGATTTTGCAGCATGGCGTTTAAATCTTTGGTGCTGTCAATAATAACAGAATTTACCCCTGCCTTTTCTGTAAAAGTAATTTTACCCGGTAGAGATTCAATATATTCGCCAAAAGCAGAACTGCCCGTGTAATCAATAATTTTTATATTTGGGTTTTCTGCTAGAGCTTTGGTGAAGGGAGCTTGGGAAGTATCCGGCGCTAAAATGATGGTGTGCGGGTCAAATCCATTTTCTGCTAAAATTGTTTGGAGAATAGCAACGACAATAGCTAAAGGATAGATAGCTTTGGGATGCGGCTTTACAATTACTACGTTGCCTGTTGCTAAAGAAGCAAAAATGCCGGGCACAGAATTCCAAACAGGAAAAGTACTACATCCAATAGCTAGGCTAATACCTCTTGGAACCGCTCGATAATATTTTTTGACTACTACGTTAGTTTTACCTACGGGCTTTTCCCAAATAGCTTCATTAGGAATAGCTTTAAGCGCTTGAAAAGCCATAGCAAGTGCTTCTAGAGCACGGTCACTTGCATGGGGGCCCGAAGCCTGAAAAGACATAATAAAAGCTTGCCCCGTAGTATGCATAGTGGCATAAGCAATTTCAAAAAAATGATTTTTAATAGTTTCTAAAGCTTCCATTAGCAAGCCTATCCGAACTTCAGGAGTTGTTTTTCTCCATTGAGCAAATGCAGCTAGCGCCTTTTCAATTGCTTCTTCTGGCGAAGAATAGGCAGGATAGGTTATATTCAAAGGCTCTTGTAAATAGGGAGAAACTTCCTCACTTTTTAAGTTAATGTCTCCCTGCTGCTTAAGCCTAGAAAAGAATTGGCCCAGTTGTTGCTGAAAAACGGCAGCACCATTATTTTTAGCTTCTTCTCCATATTCTTTGTCATTTTCGGGGTAGTGAGCATAAAATTCTCGTTTCGCCAATGCTTGTAGAGCTCTTTCAATTGCGGCTTGATGCTTTTGAAATAAAGTTTGTGCCTGTGAATCAATTCCTATACTTGTATACACTGTCATAAAAACTCGTTTATAAATTATTAAAAAGTAGTAAAATCTTTAGATTAAGCCAAAAGTTACTAAAAATAAATCTAGATAAGAAATTTTTTTAGAAAACTTAAAAAATATAAGTTCAGAATTTTTGCTTAAGGATACTCGAATTCATTCACTAATATACAAATTATGCACTATGCTCGTTACTAATTGAGAGCAATACCTTATCTTTTGCCCCCGTAATTAACAAATTAACAATTATCTAATTTTGAACATTATTGAAGTAGATAATTTGGCAAAAAAATGACAAGCAAAATTTTTTTTTTGAACTTAAACTCTTATATTTGTTTAACATACAATGATTATATATAGTGTTACTATAAATATTAATCAGTCCATAGAGGCTGAATGGCTGGAATGGATGCTAAAGGTGCACATTCCAGAGGTAATGCAGACAGGGTGCTTTTTAAACTATTATATAAATCGTCTAATTGAGCCAGAATCGCAAGAAGGAACGAGCACGTATAATATCCAATACGAGTGCTTGTCATTAGAAATGATAAATAAATATCAGCAAAGTTTTGCAAAGCAACTGCAAGCAAAACATACAGAAAAGTTTAATAACCAGTTTGTAGCATTCCGGACTCTCCTTGAGCGCTTATAAAAGATACTATAAGTTCAAAAGAAGGGGAGGTTTTGCTAGTAAAACATAAAATAAGCGTTTTATTCTTACTCAAATTTGATTTGTTTGGTAGTATGGAGTTTTAGGATGTAGATAGCATCTAGCACCTGGTCTATGCTAAGTTTGTAGCATGGTGTAGTGAAACGGAAAGTAGAAAAAATATAGGTGAATATAATCAATATGATTGGCTTTTAGTAAGGGTAGCAATCAATTTCCAAGGCTTTCTTCACTTTTGATGAATGGTGGAGTTGGTGCCCCCAGTCAGGGGTAAGAGATTAGAAATATTAAATTTTTGAATATGAAGGGAGAAATAACTCTAAAGGAAGTGTTGCAACAGCGCTAAATCAATTAAGGTGCTGATTACTAGTATCTTTGTTTTGAGGTTTATGCAAACAAATACTACCTGTTGAAAAAGAAATAACAAAATAATGGTAATATTAGAAGATTAAGTTAATAGAAACTATAAACCCACAAATTTTGGTTTTTTACTGGGGAAGTAAATATCCCGCAGGCAAAAGGAATATAGCCTACGTGAGTAACGCATACAGGTTAGTTTTATTTTGACTTCTAAAATTAAAACCTATGATTATAAAAAACCAGGGTAAAACTGTAAAAAAAATAGATACTCCTAAATTAAATCAGTTTCATCGGGAGCTACATTCATTCCTATCTAATTGTGAGAGTATAAATGCCTTAAAAAATTTTATTGAAAAATATCATGATTTAGCTATTTGTATCACAGAGCAGTATGGTGAATTTGTAGCGGTAAATCATGCTTTTACAGAGCTATATGGGTACTCAAAAGATGAGCTATTAGGAGAGCACTGTACAATGGTAGTTCCACCCAAGTACAAACCCCTAGCTGTAGAATATCACAACCAAGTTGTGCGAAGCAGGCAATTAATGCCAACTGTATGTGTAAATTGCAACAAAAAAGGGGAAAATATAGTATTAATAATTGCTCCAATTTCTTATCAAGATCCTGATACGGGAAAGTTATTTATTGTTTCTGCTTTGGAGCCCAAGCGTAGGCAAATGAATGGCTCAAGTAACCAGGCAGACTTAGAGAGAAAATTGGCGTCTGTTATCTAATTCTTAATATTAGCACATTTCAAGAGCCATTTTAAGCTTATAGAAGGCTTAAAATGGCTCTTCAATTTACAGCAATGCTCGTGGTATTTATAACAACTGAATTAAAACCATGGAGACGAATAAAGTAGAAAATAAAAAACGTGCCCCTAACAATCGTACCCTAACTGTTTCAGAAAACGAACGCAAACTATACTCTAGTAGGTTATTACGCTCCTCTGTTAATAAGAATTGGGAAATCCACGAAATTATTAATAGAACCATTCATGCCGATATATTTGACATTCTTGAAAAATTACCCCGCTCATTTGCAGATTTAATTATTATTGATCCTCCCTACAATTTGGATAAAAATTTCCATGGGCTCAAATTCAAATCACTAGACTCTAAAAGATACTTAGAATACCTTCGCTCTTGGTTCCCGCAAGTAGTTCAATTATTAAAAAACAATGGTTCAATTTATCTTTGTGGAGACTGGCGGTGTTCTGCGATTTTACAACATATAATGGAAGAAAATAATATTATAATCTTGAACCGAATAACTTGGCAAAGAGAAAAAGGAAGGGGAGCAACTAAGAATTGGAAAAACACACTTGAAGACATTTGGTTTGGAGTTAAAAATAAAAATGATTATTACTTTAATGTGGAGGCTGTCAAGCAAAAGCGTCGAGTAATTGCTCCTTATAAGTCGCACGGTGAACCTAAAGACTGGGAGCAAACAAAAAATGGTAAATTCAGGCTTACTTACCCTTCTAATTTTTGGGATGATATTAGCATTCCCTATTGGTCAATGCCCGAAAATACAGAACATCCTACTCAAAAACCAGAGAAACTGATTGCTAAGTTAATTTTAGCGTCCTGTCCTCTGGAGGGGGTTGTATTTGATCCTTTTTTGGGCTCAGGTACTACTTCTGTGGTAGCTAAAAAATTAAATAGAAAGTATGTAGGGGTAGAAATTAACGAGGAATATTGCATTTGGGCAGAAAAAAGACTGGCCCTTGCTGAGTACAATTCTTCAATTCAGGGATATGCAGAGGGCGTATTTTGGGAGAGAAATACTTTTATCATGCAAAAAAAACTGAAAGCAGCGAAAAATTTTGACTAATCAACAAGGTGACTACAAAGTATTTCCGCTACTTTGAAAGCTATTGCTACTCCCATGCCGCTCATTCGGGCTGCTACCCATAAACCATTGCTTACGTTTTTGATAATCGGTGCTTTTTCAGGCCCAAAAGCCATAATTCCGGACCAGCGATAATCTACCTTGTAGGGTATTTTAGGTAATATTATCTTTTGGAGCAAATTTTCCAATTTTTCTTGTATAAAAGGCGTTGTACCGAAAGCAGTAGTCGCTTCTTCTGTCCGTGCTAAATGGCGGCCACCACCTAGTAACACTCTATTACCTACATTTCGAAAATAATAATACCCCTCCTCCATATGAAACCCCCCTCGAAATGGAACATATGGCAGGGGCTCAGTAATGAGTACTTGCCCTCTTCCTGGTTCAATAGCTAGTTCAGGGAAAAATTGACGAGTAAATGCATTAGTACACACACAGCCCTTAGGAGCACTAAAGCATAAAGACTCGGTAGGGTGAATATGATTTACCCAAAATTGGCATAAGGAGGAGTTTACATCTATATGAGTAACATTAGCACCACTCAAAACTATACAACCTAGTTCACAAACCTTTTGATAAAGGGTTCTAAATAATTTTCCCGAATGCAAAATCCCTTCGTATTTATTTTCAATAATGGTAGTAATATTTTGGAAGCCAAATTTACTTACCAACTCCTTTCTTTCACGAAAAACTTCAGGCGCACCCACTACCGGAGAAAGAAGTGTATTCATTTTATCTAAATTTTGGAGGGCTTCCTCTCTAGTATCTGGAATAAGTTCAAACCCTCCTGTAGCTTCATATCCTATTGGATTTACTCCCAATTTTTCTTTAAGCAATTGCAGTCCTTCCCAGCGCATTTGCACTGTAGAAAGCATATGCTCAGGAGAGTGGGCATAGTCTGCTAATAATTCTGTGAGACTACCAAAGCAAGCAAAACCGGCATTTTTTGTAGTAGCACCCGTCGGAATTACTCCCCTTTCTAAAATAACTATTTCAGCACGTGGAATCTTTTGCTTTAAAGTTAGTGCTACAGCTAGCCCCACGATTCCGGCTCCTATAATTACGTAGTCATAATTAATAAGACTTTCTTTCTCCCAGATGCTTAGAGACATTAATAAAGTTTAGTAAATAAACCTCGGCAAAATTAATTCAGGCTTTGATTTTTCTTTTATGATTTTTCCTTTTTACAACTATTGATATCTATGATATCTAGCTCAGCTAGCTTATTAATAAAGCTTTAGCCTCCGATATATGCTTTCCTTTAGGAAAGAACATAATATATTTTTCAATAGCTTCGATTCCTTTAGAAGAATTATGGGACTGATAATATACATCTTCACACAGTGCCCACATAGAATCGTCTACTTTTTCAGCATCAGCGCCATGGATACGGGCAGCCACTAGAAACTCTATAGCTTTTTTAGTATCTCCTAGCCATTTATAAGCATCAGCAATCTGTAACTCACAATAATCACGCTTATCCGGATACATGCCAATAAGGGTCTGATAAGCTTTTATACATGCAAAGTACTCTTTTTTTTCCATCAGTTGTGCCGCAGCATGGAATTGGCACTTATAGTTATTTTGATTCAAACTCGCCCTAAAGTCTTGTAGTGTAGCATCGCTATCATTTTCCTCTTCCTTGGTTATCCCACTTTTACTTCCTACTAATATGTTGAGAAGTTTCATATGAGTAAGTATTTAACATTCGAAGCTTGTTTAGTTTATCGATGAAAAAATATCTTGATTCTTGTTTCAGTTTGAAGGCTCAAAAATAAAATAATCTCAATAAATAAAGCAACTATTTATCAAGACGTTGCGGTAAATTTATCGTTTTTCTTTTAACATATTATATTATGTTTATATTATTTCCTTGCTAATTTATTTTCGATAAACATACATTACTTCCCACTCATCAATAGGATGCAAAAATTCAAAACCTACTTTCTTAAAAAATTGCTGAGCTTGCGTATTACGAACGGCAATACTAGTTCTAATTTCTTGATAGTCTCTTCTTTTTTTCAATAGATGAATAGTTTGCTGCAGGGCGTAGTATCCTATTCCTTTGTTTTGCCAATTTTTATCAACCATAATTCTGGATATCCAGTATAGATTATTCCATTTGTTGATAATAATCAACCCTACCGCTTTTTGTTTATAGCTTATTCCATATAACTCAGCAGGCTCAAAACACGATTGTGCAATAGAAAACAAATTGTCGGGAATAAATTCCTTTTGATAAGGATGAACTTCTAATTTTGCATATGGTTCCCAATTAAAACGATTAAGTTTTTCGAGTTGTATAAAATCATTTTCTATATTTTCTATTTCGTCTTGCATTTAGTTAAATTTTAAATTTAAAGTTTACTTTTCTGCCTTTATGCTGTGCTCAATTTTGTGCTTTATTATAATACGTAAATATGTGTATTTTTGTTTGCGCTAGACTTTTTTATGTTAGATTTTGTAAAAAAAATTATAGAACAAGAGGCAAATGCTATTCTGTCTATTCCACTTTCCAATCCATTTGATCAAACTATTACTTGCCTCTACGAACAAGTGCATATTAAAAAAGGAAAGGTTATCTTCAGTGGCTTAGGCAAAGCAGGAGAAATAGCTAGAAATATTGCTACCACTTTTTGCTCTACAGGAACGCCAGCTGTTTTTCTCCATCCTGTAGAGGCACAGCATGGTGATCTAGGAATATTACAGCCTGAAGATGTAATGTTTTTAGTCTCTAATTCTGGTGCTACTCGTGAAATTTTGGAACTAATTCCATTGGCAAAAAATCTAAATCCCACCCTACCTACTATCTGCTTAACTGGAAAGTTAGAGTCACCCCTTACCAAAATGGTAAATATAGTTTTATGGACAGGCGCACCCCAAGAAATAGACCCCTTAGGATTAACTCCTACCACTTCCACTACTGTAATGACAGTAATTGGTGATATTTTAGTAGCTTTAATGATGGAAAAAATTGGCTTTACTCTAGAAGAATATGGAAAAAGGCATCACGGAGGCTATTTAGGAAGCTTATGCCGTAGTATTAATAATAAGTAGTTAAGTTATAGTATAAGTTAGGATTAGATAAATCTAATGTACAATGTTTACATTAATTGCAGGTCCTTGTGTAGTAGAAAACGAAAGCGAGCCACTTTATATTGCGGAGTATATCCAAGAAATTTGTTTGCAGTACCAAATCAATTTTATTTTCAAAGCTTCTTACAGAAAGGCGAATCGTACTCATTTAGATTCTTTTCAGGGAATCGGTGATGAAAGAGCCCTTAATGTACTGCGCAATATAAAAGAGAAGCTACAAATCCCTGTGTTAACAGATATTCATACTCCTCAAGAAGCAGATATAGCAGCTGAGTATGTAGATTGGTTACAAATACCTGCCTTTTTATGTAGGCAAACAGATTTATTAATAGCCGCTGGCAAAACAGGAAAAGGAGTAAATATCAAAAAGGGGCAGTTTCTTTCTCCAGAGTCTATGATATTTGCCGTGCAAAAAGTTCAGTCAACAGGCAATCAACAAATTATGCTTACTGAGCGCGGAAGTTTTTTTGGATATCAGGATTTAGTAGTAGATTTTCGTTCTATACCTATTATGCAGCAAACGGGTTGCTCCGTAATTGTAGATTGCACTCATTCGCTTCAAAAGCCCAACCAAAGCAGTGGCGTAAGTGGTGGCGATCCTAAGTTTATACAAACCATTTCTAGAGCAGCTATAGCAGTAGGCGCAGAGGGCTTATTTATAGAAACCCATCCGCAGCCTTCAAGAGCGCTTAGCGATGCACAAAGCATGCTCCCCCTCTCTGAATTAAAGCCCTTACTGAGCATATGCTGTCAAATAAAAATAGCTCTTAATAGCTCAAACCTTAAAGAATATTAAGAAACAATATCTTTTTCTTTGTTTTTCAATTGTACTGCTCGATTTCTCTTTCTTTCTTTGAGAATCATTCTAATTATCGGAATAGCTGTTACTATTACAAGGAAAATTACAATTTTTTCATAGTTCTTTTGAATATAGCTGATCTCTCCAAGTAGGTAGCCAATAAGGCACAGAGAAAATACCCAAAGTATGCCTCCTGTAACATTATAAAATATAAACTTTTTATATTCCATCTGAATAACGCCTGCCATTACGGGAGCAAAGGTTCGTATAATTGGAAGAAAACGACCTATTACTAGTGCCCATGCGCCATGGCGCTGATAATATTCTCTTGTCATCGTGACATATTCAGGCTTAAAAAAGAGAGATTCTTTTTTATTGAAGACTTTTGGCCCTCCCTTTTTGCCAATATAGTATCCAAAAGAATCCCCTAAAATTGCTGCTAGTGTAATAAAAAAAAGTACTTCATATATAGTGTTATTAATAATCTTAGTAGCACAGGATAAGCCTACTAAAAAAAGCAGCGAGTCACCTGGTAAAAAAAAACCCGCTAACAGCCCTGTTTCTGCAAATACGACTAGTACAACTAACCACAACCCACCTGTCTCGATTATAGTTTTAGGATCGACAAGCTTAGTGAAAAAATCTTGTATCGAAGATAACCACTCCATTCACTTACTAATAGCCCTTTTACTTCTCCGAGGCTTAATGATAGTGCAATATAGCTAATCTGCTTGAATCTGGTTTAATCATATTAAGAATTAACATATCTCCTTATTTTTTCTATAAGCAAAATTTTGTATATCTGCTTAAGCCTCAGTAGGTTGAGTAGGGGAAGAACTATTCTTTTTAATTAAATTTTTGATAGTAGAAATTAAGTTTTTGGAAATATTTAAATTCTTCAGGGCTGTCTTTACAATTTTTCGCATGGAAGTCTCTATGTTGTATTGCTCCATACAAAATTCACAAGATCGGATCATAGCTTCCACCTCTTTTTGTTTTTCGGGATCTAATTCTCCATCTAATAGAGCTTCCAACTTAGAAATAATTTCTTCACACTCCTCAGGTGTATAGGGAGAATCCGGACGATACACGCCTAGCTGATAACCATTAGCATTACCATTTTCACTAGGATGAGTAGAAAAAAGCTCCTTTCGGGGCGAAATAGCATTCAAGTTGGGATTATTATTGTTTTCCATATGAATTTTCGTAGTAATTAAAATTATAGATAATTTATAGATTAATTAGTCGATATTATAACCAAGTGAAAGTGCATATGAAGCTAGCTTTTCTCTTAACATTTTTCTTGCTCTATGCAAACGAGAACGCACAGTCCCAATAGGGATATCAACGATTTTTGATATTTCTTCATACGTAAATTCTTCGATATCACAAAGTATTATTACTGTCCTAAAATCTACAGGTAATGCATTTAGAGCCTTAGATACTTCATCTCCAATTAAGCATCCAAATATCTTATCTCTTAAGTCAATAGAATCAGAGTAAGAAGATTTGCTAGTATTAAGAAAGTTTTCTGCTTCTTCATAGTCTACCTTATTAGGTTCTTTAGAGGTTTTACGATAATTGTTGATAAAACTGTTTTTAAGAATGCGAAAAAGCCAGGCTTTAGCATTTGATCCCTTCTCATAGCTACTTAAGAAACGATAGGCCTTTAGATAAGTATCTTGTACTAAATCCTTGGACTGATCTTCATCATTTGTAAGGCGATAAGCAAAATGATAAAGCGACTTAAGATGAGGTAACATTTCATTTTCAAAAAGTGCTTCCAAGTCCTGGCTCTCTTCAAGTTTAGCCGAAGTGCTTACCTCCGTATCCTCTGACGTTAAGCCTATTTGAGCAGGCAGCGAATTGTTTTCGTTTTTCTCACTATACTTATACATCGAGCGCGTTTCAGCTTTTAGTTTTTTTTTTTGCTGAGCAATCGAATGATCCCTCGGAGCTTGATTCTCCCTATTTTGCTGCTGAGCTCTAGGCTGTAATGTATCTACAGAATCGTTATCATCAAAATTAAAAGCATTAGGATTTTTATTCATGTTTTTTAAACTTGAGTCTACTTTTTTTATAGTATCAATTTTTGCATATTTTGAACGTGCCAAGCTTATGAATTCTTCCTGCGCATTTACCCTAGGTAAATCTTTTTCTTCTAACGTTATATAATTACCATTTGGCTGCAAGACTCTTGCTTTTACAGTATCCCTCCACATAATTGAAAAAATTGTTTCTAGTTGTTCTTGCAGCTTAGGGTCGTCTACTTGGTATATAACTTCCACTCGCCGGTTTAAGTTCCTTTGCATCCAATCTGCACTACCTGAATAGTACCTAATTTGATTATTGTACTCAAAACAATATAATCGAGCATGTTCTAAAAATCGACCCACAATACTTCGTACTTCTATATTTTCACTTAAACCCTGTATACCTGGAACTAAGCAACAAATACCGCGCACTAATAACTTAATTTTAATTCCTACTTGAGAAGCCTGGTAAAGTTTCGTTATCATTGGAGGATCAACAAGCGAGTTCATTATAATTCGTATCGAAGAAGGAGTTAAAGGCGAATGGTAACTAATACAATTATCAATCTCTTTTTCAAAGTGTTGGCGCAGATTAATAGGAGCAACATATATCTTTCTCCAATTTTTTTGCCCAGAAATTCCAGTTAAATAGTTAAAAAGCTCAATTATGTCTTTGCCAAGGGCTTGATTAGCAGTAAGAATACCAATATCCGTATATATTTCAGCTGTTCTTTCATTGTAATTACCCGTACTTAGATGAACATAAGTTCTAATACTTTCTCCCTCTTGGCGAAGCACCAAAGCTATTTTGCAATGAGTTTTTAGCCCCGAAACTCCATATATTACATTTACCCCTACTTTTTCAAGTTCCTTAGCCCATAAAATATTTGCTTGTTCATCAAATCTTGCTTTTAATTCGATAAGGGCCGTCACTTCTTTGCCGTTAGCTGCTGCCTCTTTAAGCGCCATTACAATTTGAGACTTCCCACTAGTACGATAAAGGGTCTGCTTAATAGCTACTACTTGAGGGTCCCTTGCAGCGTCTCTAATAAATTTTACTACCGGTAAAAAGCTATCATAAGGATGATGTAAAAGAATATCATGATGCTTAAGCGCCATAAAAATATCTTCATTACTAGCAACAATAGGATGTAACACGGGAGTAAAAGGAGGATATTTGAGATGCGGCAAATTAATAGTCTCCACTAATTGCATAAAAGTATCTACAGCCAAGTATCCCTCACATTGGTAAGTATCTGAAGGCTCTAGCTCAAAAGCTTTTTGTAAAAATTGCGTTGCCTTGGGGGAGATATCTTTCTCTACTTCTAGTCGAATAATTGTGCCTAACCTTCGCTTTCGTAAACCTCTTTCTATTTGCTTTAATAAATCGTCAGCCTCTGCTTCTGAGATATCTAGATCGGCATTTCTGGTAATACGAAAAAGAAATATTTTACGAATATGCATGTTGGGAAATAACAGCTCGATATGTGCTTTAATAAGCTCTTCAATTAAGATTACTTTGTGGTTATTTTGGTTTTGAAAGTGAATAAAACGAGGAAGTAAGGTAGGAATAGGAACGATTGCAACCTTAATTTTTCTAGGTTTTACCTTTCTATACACTTCCACAAATAAATTGATGCCCAAGCCCCTTAATTGTGGAATGGGGTGGGAGGAATCAATAGCTAAGGGGGTAAGTATAGGAAATATTTTTTCCTCAAAATAATTCCTTAAGTATTCTTTCTGCTGAGCTTCCAACTCGTTATATTTACAAATGTAAATACCACTTTTTTCAAGCGCAGGTAAAATATTATGATTAAGGTTATGAAAAAAACGGTTATATAGCTTTTGAACTTCCTGATTAATCCTAAAAAGCTGCTCTTTAGGGCTCAATCCATCGGGTGAGCTTTCATTAATATTTGCCTCCACTTGTTCAATTAGCCCCGCTACCCGAATCATAAAAAATTCATCTAAATTTGAGTAAAATATGGAAGCAAATTTGAGCCTTTCAAGTAAAGGATTGGAACTATTTTCACTCTCTTCCAAAACCCTTTCATTGAACTTGAGCCAACTCAACTCACGATTGAAAAAAACAACTTTTGAATTATCGTGCATATGGATTTTTACTTATAATATACCACCTAAATTTTCTCTAAAACTTCCTACGCTTTACTTTTGCTCTATTCTTGATTAGAATGCCCAAAAAGATTTTATTAAAACAAATAATATTTTAGTTTTGCAACTTAAAAGGTACTGGTTTTTCACCTAGCTAATTTTTTATTCTGTTATACCGTTAAAACTAAAATTTTGTGTACTACGAAGAAAGAAAATTCGATATCCAAGAACATTTTTTTAAGGTACAAAGAACCGCCTCCTATTACACTGCTGGATATCTAAATGAAAAAACACAAGAAGTTTGGATAGTTTTGCATGGATATGGGCAGCTTGCGCGTTTTTTTATTAAACATTTCGAGCCTCTTTTTTCTTCCCATCGCTTTATTGTTGCTCCCGAGGCGCTTTCTCGCTTCTATTTAGATGCCCAATACGATAGAGTAGGAGCTAGCTGGATGACAAAAGAAAATCGCCTTTTAGAAATCCAAGATTATAATAATTACCTAGAAAACTTAATAACAAGTTTAATTCAAGGAATAGACCTTAATCTTGTATCTATAAATCTCTTAGGTTTTTCCCAAGGAGCCGCTACGATGTGGCGTTTTTTGAACTATACGCAATTACGTATAGATAATGTTATCATATGGGCGGGTATTATTCCTGCCGAATACCAAAAGTTACATAATCAAAATCCTTTCTCTTTGATTGCCGTCCTAGGTAAAAAAGATCCTTATATTACGCCAGAGCGGAAAAAAATCTTTCAACAGGTAATTCAGGATAGTGGTAGAAACTGGCTACTTATAGAATTTGATGGAGCGCATACAATAGCTCCCGAGCCTTTACTAGAAGTTGCAGCTTTAGTAAGAAATAAAACGAATGTAATTTAAAAAAATCACAAGAGTATAAAATAATCGAATATTTGAGTCAATAAGTGTACTTTTTTATTTAATTTTGAAACATAATACTAACATTCTTTTCGCATAGAAATTTTGTGGTTAAGAAATTTTATATCTTGCGTATACTTATTTAGATAGAAAGTTATATTTTTGCAGCTAAAAGATTAATACCTAAAACTGATATCACAGATATGAGGAAATGTTTATTTAGTTTAGCGCTATTGCTTACATCATTTTGGGCAGTAGCTCGTGAAAATCCCCAAGCCCAACGGTGGCTAGAGCGTAGAGGGGTTTATTTTACAGAAAATAAAGGTCAAATATTTGACACGGAAGGTAAGCCACGCCCTGATATCCTTTTTACTACTGATATTAATGGCACAAGGCTCTATTTCCGTAACAATGCTATTAGCTATGTTTTTCCCCAGATTGCAAGTGTAAAAGGGCAAGAAGTACTCACACAGCTCTACCGTATGGACTTGGAGTTGTTGAATGCTAACCCCCATGCAGAGGTGATAAGCGAAGATATGACCAACGAAATTTCTAACTTTTACTTAGCACATCTTCCCAACGGTATAGAAGGGGTCAAATCCTATCGTAAGATTACTTATAAAAATATCTATAATAAAATAGATTTAGTATTCTATGGTGCTAATGGAAGCGGCGCAATTAAGTATGATTTTATCATTCACCCCGGGGGAAAAGTGTCAGATATTAAACTAAAGTATAACGCTGCAACTACGCTAAAAAAAGCAAAAGACGGTTCCCTGCAAATAGGTAATCCGTTAGGTACTATCTCTGAAAATACTCCCTACTCCTATACCCTAGATAAAGATCATAACGTTAATTCTATCCACTCAGAATACGTTATTAACGGCGATGTAGTTACATTTAAGGTAGATAACTATGATAACAATCAGACTCTTATCATAGACCCTCTCGCCCGTACTTGGGCTACTTATTATGGTGCTAATAGCCTAGATAGGGCATATGGGGTAGCAATTGGACCTAACGGGAACATAGCCGTAGTAGGTTATACTCAAAACACAGGCTTCCCCGTTTCACCAGGCGCTTTTCAGGGCACTTTTAGCGGAGTGAATGATGCATTTGCTATACTATTCGATCCTAGTGGTAACCGAATCTGGTCTACATTTTACGGAGGTACTTCAATTGACCAAGCTAATAGTGTGGTTATAGATGCTAATAATAATGTTTATTTCACAGGTTATTCTAGCAGTACTGATTTTAGTGTTACGCAAGGAAGCGGGCAAGCAGGGGGGGGAGACGTTTTTGTAGTACGCCTTTCGAGTACAGGAGCTCGTAATTGGGCACTTCTCCTGGGCGGTAATTCTAACGATCAGGGGAATAGTATCGCACTCGATCGTGGTGGTAACGTATTGGTAGCAGGTACTACATTTAGCCCTAATTTTCCGGTAAATAATGCTTTTCAGCAAACTTTTGGAGGAATCCGCGATGCTTTTGTAGTTAAAATGGCGGCAACTAATGGAACCACACTCTGGTCCACTTATCTAGGTGGTGCTAATGACGACCAAGCTTTTGGTGTAGATGCAGATGCAAATAATAATGTGGTTGTAGCAGGTCTTACTTCTAGTAACAATTTTCCTGCTACTTCAGGTACCTATACAGGAGGTAATGATGTGTTTGTAGCTAGTTTAAATGCAAATGGTCAAAGAAATTGGGCTATATATTGGGGGGGAACACAAAATGAACAAGCGAATGCCGTAGCGGTAGACGCAGCTAACAATATTATTATTACGGGACAAACCAATTCTACAAGTGGGATTGCAACGCCGGGCGCTATTCAATCAACATTTGGGGGAGGAGCTCGTGATATTTTCGTAGCAAAACTCAATAATAGTGGTACACCCCAATGGGCCACCTACTATGGGGGCAGTGCAGATGATGAGGGTTTAAGCATAGCTGCTGATGCCGGAAACAATATCTATATAACAGGTATTACCAATAGTGCTAACTTTCGAACGCAAGCCGCTTTGCAGTCTACTTCAGCAGGAAATAATGAAGCCTTTATTCTAGAACTAGGAAGTACAGGCTCTCTTCGTTTAGCATCATATTACGGCGGCAGTCAGAATGAAGTAGGTAGGGGGATTGCAGTAAGGGGCAACACAGTAGTAGTAGTAGGGCAGACAAGCTCAATCAATTTTCCAGTTCAAAATCCTTATCAACAATTCCGCGGGGGTAATGATGATGCTTTCATTTTAGCATTGCAAAGTGATGCAACCCCAGCTTGCAATATTGTAGTTGATGGAATACCTACTAACGAGCGGTGTGACGCACCAAGAACAGGTGCTATTAACATAACAGTAAGTGGAGGTACACCACCTTATCGCTACCAATGGTCAGGACCGGGAGGTTTCACCAGCACACAGGCAAATATTTCTGGTTTAGGAGCTGGTGTATATAGCCTTACTGTTACGGATAATGCTAATCCTCCATGCCAAGCAACTGTAAACTTTAGTGTATTGCCAGCCACCAACCTAGTTATTACTCCAACCGTTCTGAATGAACAAAGAGCTATAAATATTACAGTGACAGGAGGGAGTGGTAACTATACCTACGCTTGGAGAGGACCAGGAGGTTTCTCTGCTACTACCCAGAATGTTTCTAATTTAACCACGCCAGGAACTTATACGGTTACGGTAACGGAAGTGGGAACAGGGTGTAGTGCGAGTGCTTTCCCTGTATTTACAGGAGCTCTTACAGGATGCCCTATCTTTAGAGCTGTTAAAACTGATATAGCCTGCTTTGGCTTAACAGACGGAAAAATGGAGGTTGTAACTGAAGCAGTGCCTGTAGGAGACGTTGTAGAATACTCCATCGATAATGGTCGTACTTGGGTATCAAATAATATTTTCTTAGGTCTAGCTAAAGGAAATTATACTATCCGGGCTAGGGTTAGAAACAAGCCGCAGTGTGACTTTGCACAAAATTTTACTATCGTTGAGCCCGAGTTAATGCAAGTAACGGGTTCGTTTGCTACAAATGTTTCTTGTACGGGAGGGTCTGATGGTTCTATTCAACTTCAAGTCAGAGGTGGAACGCCAGACCAAAATGGCAATTATCGTTACTTCTTAGTAAGTGGAAGCCAAGAAACTCCTACTACTAATCCGGTTCGTAATCTTCGGCCTGGTACTTATGTAGTAAGAGTAGTAGATGTAAACAACTGCAGTGCTGAAACACGCTCGGTTGTAATCTCTGAGCCAGCAGCTCCACTTTCTGCTAATATTCTTTCCCAATCGAATGTATCTTGCTTTGGGGCATCAAATGGTAGTTTTAATGTTTTAGCAGCGGGCGGCACTCCACCATATGTATACATATTACGTCCACAAGGCGGCACGCCTTTTCCGCCACAAGCAAGTGGTAGTTTTAATAACTTACCAGCTGGGAATCACACAGTAACCATCCGTGATGCAAATAATTGTACGCTAGATATTCCAGCAAGAATTACACAACCAGCAGAATTGAGAGTAAACGTGCTATTTACGCGAGATGCAACATGTTTCAACTCTGCAGATGGTTCTATTACTGTAGGTGCTACGGGTGGTGTAGCTCCTTATCGTTACTCAATAAATGGAGGAGAATTTCGCCCAGCTGTAACTTTCTCAGGACTGGCACGTGGTGAATATATAATACGCGTACGAGATGCTAATGGTTGTGAAGCCTCCACCGGAGCTGTATCGATATTTGCATCCCCACAAATAACAATTACTAACTCCTCAGTTACTACTGTAGACTGCTTTGGTAACCGCACTGGGGGAGTAAGTATTACAGTAGCGGGTGGTATTCCGCCCTATACTTACCGTTGGTCGAATGGTGCTACCACACCTAATGTAACAGGTTTACCTGCCGGTAATGTAAGTGTTACCATTACGGATGCTTTAGGCTGTAGCCTTACCCAATCTTTTGATGTTCCTACTAATACCAATTTAGTAGTAAGAGAAACAATAAACCAACCTAGCTGCAACGGTGGCAGCGATGGCTCTATTGTTATTAACGTAACTGGAGGCGAGCCTCCCTATTCTTATACCTGGTCCACGGGAGCAAATACCAAGGATCTGTTGGGTATTAGGGCAGGTAGGTATACTGTTACTGTGATTGACCGGCTAGGGTGTGCACTAAACGAAAGCTATAACGTAGCCGAGCCTACACGTATTGATTTAGGAATTCCAATGGTGACTAACGTCTCTTGCAATGGCGGTAATGATGGTCGCATCGCACTAATGGTAAGTGGTGGTACTCCACCTTATGGGTATGCATGGTCTAATGGAGGAACCAATTCATTTATAGAAAACTTAACAGCAGGCAATTATACGGTTAATGTAAATGATGCTAATGGATGTACAGTTCCGGCTCGGACCATTACCGTATCCCAACCAGATCCGCTAGTAGCTTCCCTAGCACCGGGAGGTGATCTATCGTGCTTTGAGTCCTTTGATGGTAGAATTACCGTATTGAATACTGCAGGTGGTACTCCCCCTTATAGTTACTCCATTTCGCTTAATGGCCAAGTAGTGGGTACTAATAGTACGGGTATATTCAGTGGTTTAGCCGCAGGCACTTATGTAGTAACAGTTCGTGATGTTAATAACTGTAGTTTTACTACGACCAAAATCCTAACCCAACCTAACCAGATCATTGGTACGGTAACCTTTAAAGCAAATATTGCCTGTTTTGGCTTGACAGATGGAAAGATTTATGTGAGTGCTTCAGGAGGCACGGGATCACCACTAGGCTTCCTATACTCCTTAAATAATCCACTAGGTCCCTTTACTACTACTAATACCTTCGACGGTCTAAGTAAGGGAGTCCAAACCGTATATATCCGAGATTTGGGTAATAATTGCGTAGCAGCTATTAGAGAAGAAATTTTTGAACCCACTAAGTTGCGCATTGTAAGTGCCGAAGTAAGCAACATCAGCTGCGAAGGCTTCCCCACTGCTACTATCACCGTGAGAGCTGAAGGGGGTACCACGTTGAATGCTTCGAATGAGTTTGTGCCTTATCAATACAAGATAAACGATAGGCCTTTTGGATTATCAAATGTGTTCACCAATCTAGCACCAGGAAATTACACGGTTGTAGTACGTGACCATAACCTTTGTACTGATACTGTTAGAGTAAGAGTGGATGCTGGCTTAAATGCAAGGCTTACAGTTACGCCTACTTCGTGCTTTGGGGGAAGAGACGGATCAATTGTGGTAGAAGCATTTGGTGGGAGGCCTCCCTACACCTACTCGTTGGATGGAAGTCCATTTACCGCCAACAATCGATTCACGAGCTTAGCTGCTGGTACGTATCAAGTTCGTGCCATGGATTCAAGGGGCTGTATGTTTGTCCAAAATCAAATAGTAGGTTCACGTCCTTCTATTCAACCTACAATTATAGCTTCTCATCCTGAGCGCTGTGAAGGACAACTAATTACCCTTACTGCAACCACCAATTTAGTACCAGGATCCCCTCTTCGCTATCAGTGGTTAGATAGTAATCGTAATCCTATTCCAGGTGCCACTTCTAGCAATTACGTAACAGGAGTAAGCGGAATATTCTTTGTGAGCATAACCGATGTTTCTAGTGGCTGTACTGAAACGTCTCCTGGTGTAGTAGCACGTATAAATCCAGATCCTAGGCCAGTAATTTCCACGCTTATACCTAACGCTCCAATTCGTTTTTGCAAAGGGAATAAGGTAGAGTTAATTGCTAATACTGCACAAGTGCCCGATCCTATTTACAATTGGTTCAGAGATGGTATATTCGTACAAGGGGGTATCGATCGAATTTATACTGCTTTTGAAACGGGGGTTTATACGGTAAGGGTTATAACAGGACATGGCTGTGTAAATGAATCTCCAGCTTTCCAAGTAATTGTTGATCCTAACCCTGAGGCTAATATCTACCAACCAAGTAAGAATATCATTTGCCCAGGAGAAACAATCCGCCTACAATCGAGTAGAGATATCAACTGGTCCTACCAATGGAGTAGAAATGGTGCACCCATTAGCAATACCAACGATTTCGTATTTAATGCTACGCAACCAGGTTCTTATACTGTAACTATTACTAACCGCCTTACGGGTTGTCGCGCAACTTCGCCAGCAGTAGTACTAAATGAAAATCCTCTATCCTTTACTACACGCGTAGTAGAACCTACGGGCTGTGGTCAAAATACAGGACTAATTGAAGTAACTGCTTCTGGTAATGTAGGGCAAACTTTTTATTCTGTAAATGGATCACAGCAAGTACCCTTTAATGGTAGCTTCAGCATAGGTAATTTAGTAAGCGGCCCCTATAGAATAGATGTTTCGGATGCTCAGTGTACTGTATCTCGAACAATTACTTTGCAAGTAGCAGCTCCACGTATTGTCTCGAGATTGGATATTGCTAGTAATCGTATAGATATATCTTGGACGCCGATACCAGGAGCACGTTATGACATTGAATATAGGGTTGTGGGTGCCGAAACTTGGACTACTATAAGAAATTTGGCTAACAATATAGCTGCTTTTAGTGGTGCACCTATACCTTCGGTTCGCATAACCGGTCTTCAACATCAAACGCGCTATGAATTTAGGGTGCGAGCTGTTTGCAGCAGTGGAGCCACTTCTGAATGGTCGCCCATTGAAAGAGCTACTACACCTACCCAAACTACTGGAACTTGCTTTATGCCAGCCAATATATACGTCAATCGTGTACCTAACGATCCAGAAGCAGTACTCGTTTATTGGACAGTACCTTTTGGTGGTGAACTTCGTCCTGTATGCTACGACTTAGAATATCGTGTTAAGGGTACCGATAACTGGTTTGCTTTAAGAATAGGCTCTAATGAAATACCTTATCGTTTGCGTCCTCTTCTTACAAGCACTACCTATGAATTACGCATGCGCACTAATTGCGTCTCGTGTCCAGGTTTTGATGAAACGCGTCGTTCTACTTATTCACCTGTTATCGAATTCGAAACCACTAACCTTTGTCCAGAAGCTAATTCATTAACGCTAAATGGAGGTTCAGCTACGGAAACAGTATGTGGTGGCTTAGAATTGAAGGTAGATAATTTAGCAGATAATGAAAATATTCGATACAAGTGGCTATATTCTAGCGATGGTCTAGAATATCAGGAAGCTGCGGGTAATAACACAGCGCGTACTTATAAGGCGTCTATTACAGGGTTCTATGTTGCAGTAGTTACTATTGGTAATTGCGAGCCAGTTACTACAGCTCCTATCAACGTAAGGGTTAACGCAATACCCGGCGTTATAGCTGAGGTTGTTTCAAATGTATCTTGCTACAAGGGTACTAATGGTTCTCTAAGGGCAGGTTGCACTGGAGAGGCATGTGTAGATGCTCAAGGTCGTGCGGACTATCAGTTTTCGTTAGATCGTGTTAACTGGCAGGATAATGGCCTTTTTGAAAATTTAGCAGCTGGCTTATATACCGTTTATGTGCGCAAAGTATCTACTGGTTGCCAAAGTTCCTTCAGCCATCCAGTGTATACCAATATTACTCAACCAGGACTCCCAGAGTTTGAAGTTGAATGGCCGGGAGGAAGTAACATAGACGTACGTTGGGCTCAAGTAAGTGGTGCCTCAGGTTATCGAATTGCTTATCGGATTCTTGGCTCAGGTGATAATGACTGGAATTATATATCAGTTGACCAGCCATTCATTCCTTCTCCGGAGCCAATAATTATAAATCGCCGTATAACGAATTTGCAACGCAATGGTACTATTTATGAAGTCCGTTTGCAAACTCGTTGCGCTGCTACTAATGCATTAGGTGAATGGACTACTTCCAAAACTGTCATAGTAGACGCACAAGATCCTTTCCTAGGCTGTGTAACTCCGGGGGGTGTGTTTATTAATAATATCTCCCAAACTTCTGCTCGAATTAATTGGCAACCCACTGCACAGGCTATCTCTTACATTGTAGAATACCGTGAAATTGGAGAAAGCCAGTTTACGAGAATCAACAATGTACAGGGTACCTCTTATACACTTACAGGGCTTGTAAGTGGTGGTCAGTATTTCGCACGGGTAATTGCACGGTGTTCTAATTTAGCTAGTGATATTTCGCTACCTTCAGTAACATTGTTATTTGCTACTTCACTAGCTAAGGAGGCTACTGCTGCTAATAGCTTAGTTACTGATCTTTTAGTATACCCCAACCCCAATAACGGTATTTTTAATATTAGCCTTAATGCGGTCGAAAGCTCAAATGCAACGGTAACTTTAACCGATCTTTCGGGAAGAGTTATACTTGAAAAAGTATTCGAAGTACATGCAGGTAATAATCAATTACCTCTAGAGCTTCAGGGTTATACTCCAGGCGTCTATTTATTGCAGTTCAAGCAAGGAAGTGAGCGTCATGTGGTGAAGGTTATTTTGAACTAAATATCTTCT
>JANWXU010000032.1:0-15602 GCA_025057395.1 Bacteroidia bacterium
TCTCCTTGGGTATTAACAGAATCACCCAAATTTATTGGTTGGTAGCGAATAGGGGTCTTAATAGCCTCTTTTGCAAAAAGAGATTTTTCCCAATTCACTTTGGCTATTTTATTTTCTAAAGGGCTTTTTAAGTTAAAGTTTAAGCAGTTTTCAAAAAAATATGCAGCACTGTCATATTGATGTTTTTGCATGTAAGCGTGGCCTAAGTAATAATAAGCCATAGGAAATTGTACTGATTTTGGGTGACGTATTACTTTAGCTAAAAATGGAATTATTGGACTGATATTAGTGCGAAAATAATACCCATGATTAGTAGTAGCATAAGAACTAAGAAAAATGCTTACCCCTAAAGCATACAGTGCTTCTATAAAGTTAGGTTCTTGCTCCACTGCCCTTTGAAAATAAAGAGTGGCTGCTTTGTAATCTCGATACTGCATTTGCTTTTGCCCCTCTAAATAGTTTTCTAGAGCTTTTCGAGAAGAAATATTATAGTCTGTTGGTTTCTTTTTCTCAATTGGTCTTTCAGGCTTTTGAGCCTTTGCCTCCTTTATTGTACTCAATTCAAAAAGGAGTAATAAAAGGATACTCAACCAACAGAAAAACTTAGACATTTTATTTTTATTCAAGGTATATTTAAGTACTTGTGTGTTTGCAAACTAATACGCCACTTAGGGTTTTGTTTAACATACTCAATTATCCATTCTATAGTTTGGGGAGTATACCATTCGGGCTGCAAGTATAGGTAAGTATCTGGTTTGCATAAGGCAGCGTGCTCTTCTGCCCATGCTAAATCATGTCTATTATGAACAATAATTTTTAATTCGTTGGCAATTTGATAATATTGAGGTAATGGCTTTTTAAATTTTTTAGGAGAAAAACAAATCCAATCAAAATTACCGCTATAAGGAGAAGTGCCCGAGGTTTCTACATGTAATTTTTTATTACTAAGAGCTTTGCATAAGGGTTCTAAATTGTGTAAAAAAGGTTCCCCTCCCGTAATGACTACCCTATTGCTTGGTACAGAATTTACCGCGCTTATAAGTTCGCTGAGGGTAAGTTGATCATGTCCTGCTATTTCCCACGATTCTTTTACGTCACACCAGAAACAGCCCACATCACAACCCGCTAAGCGAATAAAATAGGCAGCTGTACCTGTCCAATAGCCCTCTCCCTGTAAGGTATAAAAGTGCTCCACTACAGGATACTTAATTTGCGTATCCATCAAAAGCAAGCAAGGAGTATCTAACACTTCCATATTAATTAATAAAAACTACAATTCATTGCTTTGGCTAAATAATCCGTATAGTTCTGCTGTAACTCTTTGCAAAATAATGCCCATATGTTCTGGGTTTTCTCGAAAGCGCAATTCATCGATATTAATTTCTAGTTTCTTTCCCATATTATAATTTTCAAACCAATGATCATATCTTTCGTTTAACTTTTTCAAATAATCAATTCGAATGGAATCTTCATATTCTCTGCCCCGAGCAGAAATTTGGTCTACTAGTACTGCAATAGAACCTTTAAGGTAAATAACAAGTGTAGGAGGAGAAATAAGTTGAATAACTGTATTAAATAAACTTTTGTAAGTATCATAGTCTCTTTGTAACATTAAACCCATTGCGAGCAAATTAGGTGCAAAAATTTCAGCGTCTTCATATATAGTACGGTCCTGTACATAGTTTTTATTGGATCTTTGTATCATTAGGGTATGCTGTAGGCGCGTATTCAAAAAATAAATTTGCATATTAAAGGACCACCTTTGCATATCAGAGTAAAAATCATAGATGTAAGGGTTATTGGTAGGCTCCTCGTAGTGTACCTCATAGCCTAAATGCTTAGCTAATAAGGTAGCTAAGCTAGTTTTTCCCGAACCAATATTTCCTGCTATTGCAATGTGATACATAAAAGAGTAGAATTCGATACAGTTGTAATATTTTTTAAATACGAAATAAAAAAAGAACCCGTCAGAAACAAAATTCTAACGGGTTTGTCGATAACTTTTATCGTACTCTTTTGAATTTTTATCTTTCCTCTACGCTAGCGGTAGTAGCGGTAGCAGAAGCCACGGGCGGGATTTCTTCTTGCATTTTTTCTCTTGCGCCCTTCATGAAGTCTAGGGTAAGGGGGGCTGCTACGAAAATGGAAGAAAGAGTCCCCACTGTAATTCCTAACATAAGAGCAAGCATAAATCCGCGTAAAACATCTCCTGCGAATATAAAAAGTACTAAGGCGGTTAAAAAGGTAGTTCCTGCGGTAATAATAGTACGGCTTAGTGTTTCAACTATGGAGCGATTAAAAAGAATATCAAGCGGTGTCATTGATTTACCATCTTCTCGAACATTTTCTCGGATTCTATCAAAAACAATTACGGTATCGTTAATGGTATATCCTACAATAGTTAAAATAGCAGCAATAAATGCCTGATCTAGTTCTACAGAAAAGGGCAAAAAGTCAAATTTTCCTAGTAGGGAAAAAATTCCTAAGGTCGTAAGCACATTAAAGGTAAGAGACATCACAGCCCCTACTCCAAACTGCCAGTAGCGGAATCGTAACAAAATGTATAGAAACATTACTACTAGCGACCATATTACTGACTGCAATGCAGAGCGCTTGATGTCGTCTGCTACTGATGGACCTACAGTAGTATTTTTAATGATAACCGGATTACAACTTGGATTGACACTTTTGAGTCCTGCTATTAAAGTTTCTTCTACTTTTTTATCTGCATCTTGCTGGTCATAGAGGTAATTGGTGGTAATTAATAAGCGTTGGGCAGCGCCTTCGGCGTTGACAGTTTTTATAACAGGCTGCTGGTTATTAAAAGCTACATACAGGGTAGAATTGGCTTTATCGAGCGATACAGGACTTGCTAATTCTACTAAGTATTGTCTTCCTCCTTGAAAGTCTAAGCCTAACTTAAATCCAAAAATTGCTATTGAGCCTACAAATAAAATAACAGCAGATAAGATTACACCATATGTTTTCTTTCTTTTAGCAATAATTTGAGGAGAAAGGCTCTTAAAGTAGCGCTGTAGCGTAGCAGTACCAAAAGATATTTCTGCATTTTCTGATTTATTGGCAAGGTAATCGAGAATAAGCCTTGTCACTAAAAGTCCAGCAATTAGGGTAGTGATAATACCTACCATCAAGGTAACCGCAAAACCTCTTATAGGACCAATACCATTAATAAAAAGAATGACGCCTACTAGGAAAGTGGTAATATTTCCGTCTATGATCGCGGAGAAAGCATTACTAAAGCCATTGGCAATTGCTACTTTTAGGCCCTTTCCTTGCTCTAGTTCTTCCCGAATTCGCTCATATATTAGTACATTTGCGTCCACTGCCATTCCCATGGTTAAAACAATACCGGCTATGCCTGGTAGAGTAAGAACTACGTTTGCAGCCGAGCAAATACCTAGCAAAGCAAATAAGTTAAATATTAATGCTATGCCGGCAATTACTCCCGCTTTTTTATAATAAGCAGCCATAAAGACTACCACGGAAATAAAGCCTAAAATAAAAGCAATTAGTCCATTTTGTACGGTATCTGCGCCTAAGCTTGGTCCTACCACTTCTTCACCCTCAATTCGAGCCGGAGCTGGAAGTTTTCCTGCTTTTAGAATGTTGGCTAGGTCTTTTGCCTCCTCAATTGTAAAATTACCCGTAATTTGAGTATTGCCACCGCTAATAACACTTTGAATTACAGGGTAGGTATATACATAACCATCTAGTACAATTGCCACAGACTTACCTAAGTATTCTGAAGTAAGGCTTTTCCAAATTCTTGCACCCTCCGAATTCATGTACATCAGTACCATTGATTGGTTATTTTCATCCGTTCCTACCTGGGTATCTGTAATAACAGCTCCTGTTAAGGGGGCTTGGCGCTCTCTGTTAGATTTTATAGCTATTAAGTAAGTATAATTTTCCTCGCCCTTTTTAGGCTTGTAGGACCAATAAAAAGCCATATCTTCAGGAAGAATAGCCTTGATAATATCGTGGCGAAGAATAGCGTTAATTTTAGAGGTATCTGAAATTAATGCGTAGCCTACTTCTGGTGTAGAACCTGTGTATGTACCCTCTTTCAATGGCTTTAATAGGTCGAAAAACGGATGTTCTTTGGCACCCTGTGCAGCTTGTGTTGATTTCGTAGTATCTTTAGCTGCTAAGGTGGTATCTTTTTTTACAACGGTATCTTGGGCAACTTTTTTGGCGTCCAAATCACTAAGCGTGCCCCCTACTTCTTTGAGTTTTTTATCTATTTGCTCTAAATAAGGGTATACTTCTGCATAGGTATAGGTGGGCCAAAACTCAAGATTGGCAGTTCCCCTTAGTAGTTTTCTAACTCGTTCGGGATCTCTAACCCCTGGTAATTCAATAAGGATGCGTCCTGTACCTAAAACTTTTTGTAAATTAGGAGAAGCAACCCCAAATTGATCAATCCGAGTTCGAATGATATTAAAACTTCTATCAATAGCTTGGTCTGCCTCCTCCCGAAGCCTTTTAATTATTTCGTCGTCAGGAGTGTTGTAAGATAGGCCCGTCGATTGTCCGCCAAAATAGGAAGCTAAGCGTGCATTGGGGTTCAATTCTCGCAGCGATTCTACAAATAAGTCCACATATTGCCTTTGACTTACATTACTTTTTTCGCGAGCTATACGAATAGCCTTCATAAACGTAGAATCAGCTGCCTTTCCCGCTAGGCCAATAAGGACATCATCTATGCCGATACGCATAGTTACATACATTCCGCCCTGCAAATCAAGCCCCAGCGATAAAGAACGCTCTGTAGCAATTTTGTAACTATTAAAAAATTCTTCATCCTTTAGACGCTCTGTTCTCGCCTCTGGTGTAAGGTCTGAAAGTTCCCCCTCTATGCTTAGGCGTTTGAAAGTGTAAAATAAATTTACAGCACAGATTATAGAAAATATACCTAGTAGTACTAAGATAAGCTTACTGTGTTTCATATAATTTGATAGGTACGCTTGTATAGCAGTTTTGTATACTCAAGGAAATTGCAAAATTAATTCTTTCTTTTTACAAAAAAAATGAATATACTTTTTATTTTGCTAAGTTAAGTCCTGCCCTTTTATCTCTTGAATTAATTTAATAAAGTAACTAACCAAAAGAATCTCAGGTAAACAATTTCATGGTATCTTTGCTTAAAAAACCATATGGAAGTATATACACCCAACCAAGTTGCTAGCTTAGCAGGGCACCATTTTCAATACCTCAAAATAGAGGAAGTTGACCATATCCTAACGCTTACCCTTAATAGGGCAGAAAAGAAAAATGCTCTTAGCCCCACTTTCTTGCAAGAGATTGCTTTTGCACTTACTTACGCTAGGTATCATAACCATATATGGTTAGTTATCATTAAAGCAGAAGGAAATGTTTTTTGTGCGGGTGCAGATTTGAAAGCTTTTGCTGGCAAAAGTGATGAGCAGATTACTTCTACCATTCCACAAGCCCAAGGTGAAGTATTACTAGGAGAGTTATTTAACCAGCTACATAAACCATCAATTGCTGTGGTACAAGGACCTGTGTATGCAGGCGGGTTTTTGATTATTGCGGGTGTTACTTATGTTCTAGCTTTGGAGCATGTTACTTTTACTTTACCAGAAGTAAAACGCGGTATTTGGCCCATGCAAGTTATGGCGAGTTTAATGAATATTTTACCTCAACGAGTAATAATAGATTTATGCTTGCGCGCTCCTACTTTAAGTGCTAAGGAAGCCTTTTCTCTAGGCTTAGTAACTCATGTTTGTACAGAAGAAAATTTAGAAAAAAACCTTACTCAGCTTACTGAAGAAATACTAGCAAATTCTCCTACGGCTATTCGTATGGGCCTAGAAGCTCTAGATCATTTAAGAAATATTCCGTTGCAAGAGCGACACGCCTATCTTAAGGAGCGACTAAATTTACTTTTGCAATCTGCAGATGCTAAGGAAGGACTTAGTGCTTTTCTTGAAAAAAGAAAACCCATTTGGACAGGAGAATAAGTAATTTAATTTAGTTTGCTTTTTTTATGAAAAAAGGGGCGTACTCCTCGAAAAGACGCCCCTTAAGTATTAAGTATAAAGTAATTAAATTTTTTATTTTCTGAGCTTCACTCTTAATTTTTGCCCAACTACAATTTTAGTATTTTTTAATTTGTTAATTTTTACTAATTCTTCCACGGTGGTATTAAAATACTTAGCAATGCTATACAAAGTAGCGCCTGGTTGAACAACGTAATAGCCATTTTTATCTAATACATATGTTTTTTCTATAGGGGTTACTGTTACTGAGACTTCCGCTCTTCTGCTTTTTTCGTAGTTCTCCTTGCCCTTCTCAATAATTGTTTTGTTAAAACTAGAACCATATACGGTTATGCGGTAGGGGTCTAGTGGCTGTCCACTTATTTGTTGGGAGGCTTTAATAATTGCCTCAGCAACTTCCTGAGCTCTTCTTTCCGAGAGTGCTTGATTATTGTAGTGTGGCTTACCCATTGTACAAGTATGTCCTTCTATTTCTAACTGGAGTACTGGGTACTTGGTTATTTGACGAGCAATTTCCCGAATTTTTGCTTCACTTTCGGGGCTTAGAGTATGCTGCCCCAGCGCAAAATAGACTGTTTCAAAAAATGTTACAAAAGTATCTCTATCAGCATGTTGAACTTTAATGGTTGCTGTGAAAATATCCGCATTTTCACGCTCTTCGATAGTAATTTCGCTTGGACTAATATTATATACCTGTTTGTTGCGACCTGCTTTCTCACTTATCACGGTATATACTTTATCGGGGGAATAAGTATTAAGTTTAAAATTAAATTCGCCTTGTCTATTAGTTTGAGTTGCTTCAATATTTTTACTTTGGAGCTGAAGAGTAATTTTGCTATTATCAATAGCTACTTCTTCTTGGGCAAGTAAAGCTTCTTTTCCATACTTATCTCTATATTTAAGAATTCTCTGCTCCGTAACTTTACCTGTGATGATAAATTGAGTATCTCTTGGGGGAATAAACTGAATTTGATAAATATCATCTCCTCCAAATCCACCAGAACGATTAGAGCTAATATAGCCTTTGTTTTTTTCTTTATTTAAAACAATTCCAAAGTCATCAGCAGAAGAGTTTATTCCGTTTTTGAGATTTACTACGTCTGTATAAATATCCCCCTTTTTAGTAGCTTGAAATAAGTCTAACCCCCCTAAGCCAGGATGAAAATTTGAAGAAAAATATAACGTGCCATCCGAATGAATATAAGGAAAAACTTCGTCTCCCTCAGAATTAACATACTTACCAAGGTTAATAGGTTTGCTCCAGGTAGCTCTACCTTTTTTATCATAAACTTGTCGCACAACGTAAAGGTCTATTCCTCCCACTCTATCCGGATGGGGCATGTCAGAAGCAAAATATAATTCTTTACCATCTTTGGAAAGTGAAGGATGCGCGCAATTATAGTTATTACTATTAAAAGGAAGCTCTTTGATGTTTGTCCAGTAGCCATTAACTAATTCTGCTCGGTAAATTTTGAGAACATTAACCCCTTGGCTTCCTAAGTCAGGGTTAATATTACGAGTAGTCGAGCGCGTAAAATACATCACATTTCCTTCGGGCGAGAAGGTTGCAATTCCTTCAGTATAGGGTATACTAAAGCTAAGTAATTTATCTGAAAAACTTTCAGATTGTAAGTTAGCAGCTGCCTCTAATCGACTTCTTATGTAGAACCTATCTGCTGGCTCTCCTGAACGAGTATTAGGAATTCTATTGCTGGCTGTTTCTCGAGTGGAGGTATAAATAACATTATCTTTATAAAACGTGGGGGCATATTCTGATTTTGAAGTATTAAATTCAGAAGCAGACTTAGCTGTATAAAGGGGCTTTTCCTTTAAAAGCTGCATGGCATAATCACAAGAAGCTGCCATCATATTTCCTTTGGTAGAGCCAGGCTTCTTTCGTGCATAAGCAAGAAATTGTTCTTTAGCTTTAGCATATTTACCATTAGCCTTCAAAACATATCCATAATGATAAATATCTTCTGGGTCTCCCTGCTTTTCTACTAAAATTGCAAAATATTTTTCAGCATTTTGATAATTTGCCGTGTAGAGATAACAATAAGCTAATCGGCGCAAGGCAATGATTTTTTGATTATCTTCATAAACAGCTTTATATAAAGGAATAGCAGCCGCATACTCACAATACTTATAATAACGATTAGCTTTTCGTAGCTCGGGCTGTGCTTGTATCTCTACCCAACAACAAATAAAAAATATCAGTAAGAAAATATTTTTCATTCTTTACTAAGATTAAAAATAACGAGGAGTTAAAACTTTTGCACGATTGGAATTTCCGAAATCCAAGCTAAGCATGATTTCATGTGTACCATTTTGGTAGTCTCTTAAATCCCCCAGAGCGTAATCATAGCCATACCCTATGCGTAACAACTTGAAAGGATAGAAACCTACCATAAAGCTAATGGCATCGCTTGATTTTAAAGTCCGATAAGAGACGCCAGCCCAAAATTTTTGTATGAGCATAATCATCAAATTAATATCCAATTGAAGAGGCGAATTAGTAGCTACTCGAGCAAGAAATGAAGGGGTAAGGATTATAGAATTATGGTACCTATCTAGCGAAATATCATAACCCGCATTCAAGAAATAATGCCTTGCCAGTTTTGCTTTACCCCCCTCTAGAATATTAATATTGTTTTCTATCAAATGGGCTACAGAAAAACCTGCATAAAATTGGGGAGTATTGAAAAAAATTCCTGTTCCCACATCGGGTAAAAGTACATTTTCTTCAGCCCTACTTAAAAGCGGATCGGCTCTGTTTCTAAAATCTAATTTATTGGATTCTAAGGCATATTGAATACCCGCTGCTTGTAAGCCTAAAGAAAGATAAGTTCTATTTTCTTCAATGGGTATTCGAAAAGCGTAGTTAATTCCTGCTAAAGAAATACGTAATGCGCCATGTATGTCATTTGAAAAAGATAAACCTAACCCATGACGCATATTCGAAGTAGCACCATGCAAGCTAGCAGTAAAGGTTCGTGGAGCACCTGGAAAATCGGCCCACTGGTGCCTGTAAAGAGCAGTAAAGCTGATTACGCCCTTAGTACCTGCGTATGCAGGGTTGACGATAAGGCGATTAAACATGTACTGCGTATATATAGACTCTTGCTGTGCTCTAACTTCTAGTTTTAGCAAAAAATAGGCTGCACTTAGAAAAAAAAGTATATATTTTTTCATGTATTTCAAAGTTTGCTCGTTTTAACGAAGTATTGTAATATAACCCTTCATTGCCGCCTTGCCATCTTTTAGATCTAATATGTAATAATAAGTACCATCGGGTAAATTATCCCCGTTCCAGTTATTTTGATATCCTTTTGCTCTAAAAACCTCTTGCCCCCAACGATTATAGATAACCAGCTCTGCTTCTTTATAAAATTGGATATTTTCAATTTCTAAAACATCATTAAAGCCATCTCCATTAGGGGAAAAGGCTGTATATACCCTTATTTCGTCTGGAGACTTCACAACTTGACTCACTACTGGCGAGCGAGTTTCGCTGCCTTTGCAATTAGGCTTGATAATAGCATATGCCCTTACTTCATCCCCACTTTGCAATGCTCTTGGCAAGGTTAGGGCCCAGGTTCGGCTACCTACCCTTACTTTTGCTATTCCCACTTCTTGACCATTGAGGATTACAACAATATCCGGAACAGTAGTCCTAGGAGCTATTCCTAAGACGCGACCTTTTACTTCCCTATCTCCTACACTTAAAGGGGGCTCGATAATAGGAGCTGGCAAAGTTTGTGGTTCAAATCCGATTTCTATTGGAGGAAAAGATAAGGGTTGTCGCAATTCAGGCTTGTTAAAACAAACCTTTTGTTCTAATCCATTTTTTGCCTTATAGAAGTAGCCTACTTTTACTTCATAAACCCCCGGTTCTTTGGCAATTACTTGAAAAGTGTTCGAATTACGACCTACCCATTCATACGTGACAGTATCGGGAGCAAACATACTATGGCTTGTACCCGAAAGACGGGCTAATAAAAGAATAGGCTCATTGCAAATAATATTAACCCCAGATGCACTAATAATTTGTCCTAGAGGAATATTCAATACTGCAATAGTATCAAAGGCGGAGACATCACATTTGGAAATTGAATCATATACTGTATAGCGAATAACATATTGAAAATTTTGAAAACTGAGGCCCGCATCTGTGAAAGAATCTTTTTCAATAAAATTGGCTCCCCCTAAGCTGTAACTATACTTGCCCCCCAAAGGAATACCCCCAGAAAGTTGCACAGTATCATAACGGCAAATTCTCTTAATAGCTTTGGGCAACCTTAGAGTTACAGGAATAGTTTTTCGGTATTGCACTTGGGCATAACTACTCGTTGCCTCACATATTTGATTCATACTATTACGGTACGTAAATTTTGCATAATATTTTCCTGTATCCAACGGAGTAACTACAGGAAGAAATAAACGCCTTCCTCTTGCCAATGGTTTAGGGTTAGATACTAAATACCAAGTAATAGAAGTATCAAAAACTTGAATAGAGTTATTTCCATTAGGCAACTCAAACTTTAGTTCAAGAGGCGCACCAGGACATACTAAGCTAGAGGGAGGAATAATTCTTGCAAAAATATTACTTAAAGGAAATATGGGAGTTTCTGCATAGTAATTATTATGTTCAAAACGAATTCTAATTTTTCGACTTGTACCCGGACTTACTGAAAGGGGAATAGACACATTTGTATTTCCTCTTAGAAGCTCACCATCTTGTTGTATTCGGGAAAGGGGAATTTTGCTAAGAAAGATAGTATTATTATTAAATTGACCCCCATCATCTGAAAGTTCGACAATTAAAAATTGGGGAGGGGCTCCTCCAGGCTGATACTCATAAATTGCTTTATGGGCATAGAAGCTTAAAGGAACCGAAGATCCCGGCGCTAAACAATATGATTCTAAATCAATATTTAAAACGAAAGGATAACCAATTATTAAAATTTCATCTAGAGTAAGCGCTGGAAAAGCCCCTTTGCCGTTATTGTCATTAATCCAGAAGTACCCAATTCTCAAATGGGGGCTATGAGCACATTCTGGGGGTAAGGTATATTGGATTCTTGTCCAATTAACAATATTTTGAAGTTTTTGCTTCTGTAAATCTTTGGTTTTATCAACCACAGCAAATGAGTGAATTGGCGATCCGGGTAGATTAGAAACGGAATCTGCAATGTTATCATATTGGGCAACATTCCAAATTCCATTGATGGGGACGGTTCGAACTTCATTATCTGCTAGTTCGCCATTGGGTAATTCGGGAACTAAGCTATACCGAACTAGTCCGTAATCTCTATCTTCTTCGCCATTGCAGCGAGTCCAAAAGTGCAGGCGTACCATGCCTATGCCTGGCTTGTAGATTGCTTTAGGATCGTACAGCCCTACGTTTGTTTCACTACTTATGGAACCCCCTCCCGTGTGATAACCTGTATGATATTCATTTAAAAGATAGGTTTTCACACCGTTAATTTCAGCGCCGGTGATAATGTGGGCTCCCCGTTTACCCCAAAAATTAGCTTTGTAAATTTGGGTACAGGTGTCGAATCGATTGGTATCAGGAAAGCAAGTAGCAGCCCTAGGCCATCGATTTAGTCGAAAGCGAGATGCAGTACCTGCGTTTATACCAGAAGCTCTTTTAGCATAACCAGGTGCACTTGTATCCCCCTTGGCCCAAACATTTTGATGCAAATGATTTAAGTTATTGTATTGTTTAAAACCATGTATTTTGCTCAAACATAAGTCTCTCTCAAAGCCCTGGTAATATAGAGTATCCTGAGCATAAGTCCCCTGAAGCGCATAGCATAAAAAGCATATACACAAAAAAAACCCTCCTATTTTCTTCTGGAGTACTAGAAATTTCATAGGTATAGCATTTTTATAAACAAAATATAAACTTCCCCCTAAAAAACCTTAAAATATTATTTAAGCAAAGTTAGCAAACAACCTGTTTTAGAAACACAATTTTTTTCACAGTGCATAGAAAATTGTAAAGATTTACCTACTTCCTCAATGATAACTGTATACTAGAAATTCGTGCAATTTAGAATTCTAGGTTTTTAAATAATTTTCAAGTGCAGAGTCATATAGAGCAATTGCTTCAGCAAGGGTAATTACATGTTGGTTTCCAATACTAATTGTATCTTGGGTGGTGACGGTGCCTAAGAAAGTATATTCTATGTTCCATGATTTTGCTTTTTGCTCTAAAAGTGAAGCTCTATCAGGTGCTACACTTATAACTACTCGTCCCCCTGCTTCTCCGAGCCAAAAAGCATCTGCTCTAATGGGATGGTTGTGAGCTTCCAGAAAAGCCCCTTTTTTACCCGCCATTGCTGATTCCAATATAGCTATCAGCACTCCTCCCTCGGAAACGTCTATAGCAGAGTGGAGTATCTTTTCTTTGGCTAGATCTAAAAGTAATTGTTGTAACCTTTTTTCTGCATCTAAGTCTAAAAATGGTGCAGGACTATATTCTACCTCATGCCAAGCATACAAATACACGCTACTAGCAATATCTTCTACCACTTGACCTAATAAATAAATTTTATCTCCTTTGTCACGAAAGCCAAGCGGAACAAATTCGTTTTCAAAATCTTCTATCAGTCCTACCATTCCAATGGTGGGGGTAGGAAAGATGGGTCCCTTTTCTTGAGACTGATTATAAAAACTTACATTTCCTCCCGTTACAGGAAGTTCAAACTTTTCACAGGCTTCCTTTAAACCCTCGACTGCTTCTACAAATTGCCAATAGACCTCTGGGTGAGTAGGATTCCCAAAATTAAGGCAATTAGTTACACCAATAGGTTTAGCACCTGTGCAGGCAACATTACGAGCTGCTTCTGCCACTGCTAAAGCACAGCCCTTTCTAGGATTGGCCCAAACATAACGGCTATTGCAATCTACGCTAAGACTAAGCGCCATATTTGTATTTTTCACCCAAACTACTGCTGCCGCAGCAGGAATATTAGCCGAAACAGTTGCCGTACCTACCATACTATCGTATTGCTCCTGCACCCAACGGCGGCTGCAAATATTAGGATGTTGTAATAAAAAGCGTGTAATAGCTGTCCAGTTACATTCTTCAGGAATAGCAGAAATGGAATAAGAAGCTATGTTATGTAAATACTTAGGTTTTTTTCTAGGCGGAGTATATACTGGGGCTCCACCCCCCACCACTAGGGCTTTTGCAGGAATTTGTCCAATCAGTTCATTTTTCCAATAGTACCTGACTTTCTGATTATCTGTTACTACTCCAATCTGTACAAAAGCCAGGTCCCACTTTTCAAATATGGCACTTAATTCACTTACCTTTTGGGGGCTTATTATGAGCATCATTCTTTCCTGAGACTCAGAGAGTAAAATTTCAAAAGGCAACATGTTAGGTTGGCGCAGGTGCACTTTATCTAGCCATAGGTCCATTCCCAAGTTACCACGAGCGCTCATTTCAGCGCTAGCGCAAGCAATACCTGCAGCTCCCAAATCTTGCATTGCCACAATTCCCCCTGTTTCGATTGCTTCTTGAATAGCCTCAAGTAATAACTTTTCAGCAAAAGGATCTCCTATTTGAACTGCAGGTAGACTTTTATAACTTTCTGCATGAATATCTTGTGAAGCAAAGCTTGCGCCATGAATACCGTCTCTACCAGTAGCAGAACCTACTAACCAGACAGGGTTACCTGGTCCACAAGCTACACTGCTCACATTTTTACCAATTTTTACTATTCCTACAGACATAGCATTAACCAAAGGGTTATCGTGGTAACAGGAATCAAAATAAATTTCACCTCCTACTGTAGGAATTCCTAAAGAATTGCCGTAGTCTCCAATTCCTCGAACCACACCTCTTAATAGGTAGCGGGTACGTGGAGAATTAATATTCCCAAAGCGTAAGGAATTAAGTGCAGCAATAGGGCGAGCACCCATAGCAATAATATCCCTATGGATTCCGCCTACCCCTGTAGCGGCTCCCTGATAGGGCTCAATAGCTGAAGGATGATTATGGGATTCAATTTTAAAGCAAACTGCATATCCATTGCCAATATTTAGTAGTCCTGCATTTTCTTCTCCCGCTGCGGCAAGAACACGTTCTCCTTGCTTAGGTAGTGTTTTGAGCCATGCAATAGAGTGCTTATATGCACAATGTTCACTCCAAAGCGCACTAAATACACTTAGTTCGGTAAAATTAGGAATTCTCCCTAGTTGCTGCACAATTAAATCCCATTCCCCCTCTAAAAGACCCATCAAGCGGCCTTTTTCTTTTAGCTCTTCCTGGGTAAGTTGCTCTAACTGCATTTAATCATTTTAGTTATGAAAGATAATAAACTAACTTTTTATAAAATTTGGAGCTTATTAGGGGATTATTTAAGTTTTCAAGGGGCAAGTCGTTGAATTTTCCATGAATTATCTGTTATAGGGATATATAAGAAACGGTCATGGAGTCGGTTTTTTCTACCTTGCCAGAATTCAAAACGACTGGGAGATAAACCATAACCTCCCCAATTAGGAGGCAAAGGAATTTCAGGAATATCTTTAAATTTTTCTTGAATTGCTGCCCAGCTTGCTTCTAATTCTTTACGAGAATTTACTACTTGGCTTTGCGGAGAAGCCCAAGCACTTATCTGACTTTCACGTGGACGAAGCTTGAAGTATTCGTAAGAAGCCCCACTGCTCAATTTAGAAACAATTCCTTCTATACGGATTTGTCTTTCTAGCTCGGGCCAAAAAAAGGTAATGGCAGCAAAAGGCTGATGTGATAAAGCTATGGCTTTAGGACTTTCGTAATTGGTATAAAAAATAAATTGATTATCTATTAAACCCTTGAGTAGAACAATTCTACCACTAGGCTTGCCATCTGGATTTACTGTGCTTAAGTGCATAGCGTTGGGCTCCGTAAGCTGAGCATTAATAGCTTCTTGAAACCACTTTTCAAATTGTACAAATGGATTTTTTTCTATTGTATCCTCGTCTAGAGCCGCTAGAGAATATTCTTTACGCAGCTCCATTATTTGGGTACTTACAATTTTAGGACCCTCGAATTCTTGAGACGGATATTCTATTTTCATATTTTTCAGCTTGTTTAAGCTAGCTCATTTGTAAAATGATTTTTCCAAATTGCTTTCCATTTTGCATATGGTCAAAAGCCTCCGATACTTTTTCTAAAGGATAGATAGAGTCGATTACCGGTCGAATTTGATGTTGCTCTATAAAATCGCGCATGTGTTGAAAATCTAAATCACTGCCCATGGTTGAACCCATAATAGTTAGCTGTCGCCAAAAAACTTTGGCCGGAATTATCTCTTTTATATTGCCGGCATGTCCTCCATAAAAAATAATTTTGCCACCAGGCTTAGCTAAATCAATCAACTGGTTAAAACCAGGGCCTGCTGCGCCATCTACAATAATATCAAATCCTTCTGGCACCTGGCTAAGAAAGTCCTTTACAAAAGTAGAACTAGTGTATAAATATCCACCCTGCGCCCCCAGCTTCTGTGCTTTTTGAATTTTTTCTTCACTCCCGGAACTAACATATACCTTAGCTCCTAC
>JANWXU010000032.1:15612-35497 GCA_025057395.1 Bacteroidia bacterium
CCTACAGCAATTGCAAATTGCATAGCAAATAGAGCTACTCCTCCTCCGATTCCTGTGACTAATACACTATCTCCTTGTTGGGGAGCTCCTTTTTTAATCATTGCACGGTAAGCCGTTAGTCCTGCTAAAGGAAAGGCTGCAGATTCTACAAAATTGAGATGTTGGGGCTTTAATGCTAATCGATGAGCAGGAATTTGTATATATTCTGCAAAGGTTCCCGGATGCGGCATTCCTAGAATACAATATTCTTTGCTTTGCACTTTTTCATTATCTCCCCAATTAACATTAGGGTTTATTACTACTTCTTTACCTATCCAATCTTGGGAAACATTTGCTCCTACTTTTGTAACTACTCCACTACCATCGGAACCCAGGGTGATAGGTAGCTGAATTTTAGCATATTGTCCTTTTTGTATCCAGATATCTCTGTGGTTTAGGGCAGCAGCCTGAAGCTTTACGATCACTTCGTCTGGACCCGGCTGATTAGGAGTTGCAACTTCTTGTATACTTATAGGAGCCCCTATAGCACTTAATACAGCTGCTTTCATACTATTTAATAAAAATTTTTGAGTGAAAGTACTTAAAATGCTTAAAAAGCAGTAATCTAGTTTTCAGAAAATCTTAAGTTTATAGAATAATTCTTCTATTTCGAACCAGTTTTTTACTGCATAATTCGCAAATTGCGGTTGGGGAGCCAGCCTAGGGTTAAGAAGTAAAATCCCTTGGCAGCCCACATTTTGTGCAAATTGCATATCAGTATAACGGTCTCCTATCATAAATGAGTTTGGTAAGTCGTATTGCTGTGTAAAGTAATGCTGAACTAACGCTGTGCCTGGCTTTCGGGTAGGTAGGTTTTCATATTCATAGCTCCTATCAATCAATACCTCATCAAAATAAATTTGATATTGAGCTAAAATGTTTAGCATGTGTTGTTGCGCCTCTTGAAACTTTTCCCATGGAAACTCGGCGGTTCCCAAACCTTCTTGGTTAGTAACTATTACTAGGCGAAAATTGGTTTGCTGTACAATTTTTTGCAGGGTTGAGATGGCACCAGGAATAAATTTTACTTTTTCAATACTATCTACTTTGAAATCTTCTGGTTCTTCTATCAAAGTGCCGTCTCTATCTAAAAATAAAATTTTAGTTTTCACCCTTTTCCTAAAATCAGGAAAAAATTATACAGTTTTTTTTATAGCAATACCAAGCTCCTCTAGAAATTCATTTTCTACGAAGGAAGGAGCATCTAGCATAGTATCTCTTCCAGCACTGTTTTTAGGAAAAGCAATTACATCTCGAATAGTTTCAGCGCCTACTAATAGCATCACAAGGCGATCTAAACCAAAGGCACACCCCCCATGTGGGGGTGCTCCATAGCTAAAAGCTTTAAGTAAAAATCCAAATTTTTTTTCAATTTCTTCACTACTTAAACCTAGATAATCAAAAATCTTACGCTGAATATCGGGCCGATGAATCCGAATACTACCACTCATAATTTCATTACCGTTGATTACCATATCGTAACATAAGGCACGTACTTTTTCCGGCTCACTTTCAAGATATTTCCAATCTTCTGGATTAGGCATTACAAAAGGATGATGAGCACTTACCAACTTACCAGTTGGCTCATCTTTTTCAAATAGAGGAAAATCTACAATATATAATATCGACCATGTATTAGCAGGAATAAGATTTTGCATTTTAGCCACTTCTAAGCGTAAGTCTCCCAAAGCTTTACGCACTTTAGAAGCAGTATCAGCGATAATAAGTACTAAATCTCCTACCTTGGCACCTACAGCTTTTAAAATTGCTTTTTTATTCTCGTCAGTTAAAAACTTATCAGCAGAAGATTTAATATTATTTTCTTCTAAGTATTGTAGATATACAAGCCCTTTACAACCGCGGTGAGGAGCTTTCACCATGTCGCTGAGTTTATCAAGTTGTTTGCGAGAAAATTGGGCACAAGTAGGAGCACAGATAGCCGCAATTAAATACTTTTGGGCTAAAGCCTGCTCAAAAACAGGAAATTGCATTCCTTGTACTGTGCTGTTAATTTCTATAATAGGGATATCAAAGCGCAAATCGGGCTTATCGGTTCCATATTTTTCGATAGCTTCTTGATAAGATAAGCGGGGCAAAGGGGGAAGTTCTACATGCAGGATTTCTTTGAAAACGGTTTTTATCATTCCTTCAAAAGTTTGTAAAATATCTTCTTGCTCCACAAAAGCCATTTCGCAATCGATTTGAGTAAATTCAGGTTGACGGTCTCCTCGGAAGTCTTCGTCGCGAAAGCATTTACAAATTTGGTAGTAACGATCGATGCCTCCTACCATAAGAGTTTGTTTCAAGAGCTGGGGAGATTGCGGCAAAGCATAAAACTGGCCAGGGTGTAGACGAGAAGGAACTATAAAGTCGCGTGCCCCTTCGGGGGTAGTTTTTATTAAGTTAGGAGTTTCTATTTCAAGAAAACCTAAATTATCCAGGTATTGACGAACTGTTCGCACTACAGCAGCACGAGTTATTATGTTTTTTAACATTGGCTTGCGCCTTAAATCTAAATAACGGTATTGTAGGCGAAGTTCTTCAGACCCATCAGTTTCTTCTTCAATTAAAAAAGGAGGGACTTGTGAGGTATTCAAAATAGTTATGAAATCAGGTAAAATCTCAATTTCGCCTGTGGGATTTTTGGGATTTTTATTTTCTCGCTCTATTACTGTTCCTTGAACCTGAAGCACGTATTCCCTGCCTAGTTTATGGGCTATTTCAAAGGCTTGTGCATTTTTTTCCTGGTGACAAGCAATTTGAGTAATACCATATCGATCACGCAAATCAATAAAAATAAACTTGGGATAAATTCTTGTGGTTTGCACCCAGCCACAAAGAGTTACATTTCTACCAATATCTTTAGCCCGTAGCTCCCCGCATGTGCAAGTCCTAAGACCAGTTTTCATATTTTAATCCAATGCTTTTCAGAAGATTTTTTATTGCTGCAATATTACAATTCTTTTAGCCGGTTTCAAAAATAAAGTAACTTGTGCTTTATGGTGGTTGAGTAGTTTTTGAAATTTTTGAGAAAAAAAAATTAGGTTTTAGTTTTTCTAGTGAAGAAATTAACTTTGTATACTAGCTAAAAAATTTTGGTTGGGAGTAGTAAAGTTCGAACCTTAAGATATTTATAAAGATGCAAGAATTAAAAGTCCAAGAAACTGTTGCAAATCCATATGAGTCGATGCTGGCTCGTTTTTGGCAGGCAGCAGACATCCTGAATCTTAACGATAGAGCACGCCGTATTTTAAGCGTACCCGAGCGTATATTTATCGCTTACATTCCAATCGTTATGGACGATGGACGTACAGAAGTTTTTGAGGGATACCGAGTGGTACATTCTCGGGCTTTAGGTCCTAGTAAGGGGGGAATACGCTATGCGCCGCAAGTAGATTTGGATGAGGTGAAGGCCCTAGCTGCTTGGATGACCTGGAAATGTGGTGTTGTTTCTTTGCCTTATGGTGGTGCAAAAGGGGGTATCAAGTGTGAACCTTACAATATGAGTGCAGCAGAATTAGAGCGCCTTACTCGAGCTTACACCGTAGCAATGGCAGAGGTCTTTGGTCCCGATACCGATATTCCTGCCCCTGATATGGGGACCAACCCACAAGTAATGGCATGGATTGTGGATGAATATCAAAAGTTAAATGGAAAAAAATTTATTCCTGCGGTAGTTACGGGTAAACCCTTAGAAATGGGAGGTTCTCTAGGGCGTGTAGCTGCCACAGGAAGAGGCGTCATGCATACAGGTTTGCTTACACTTTCAAAAATGGGTCTTAAGCCTTCCGACTGCACAGTAGCTGTGCAAGGCTTTGGAAATGTAGGTTCCTATGCAGCAGAGCTCCTTTCTCATAAAGGGCTTAAAGTAGTGGCAATTTCTGATAGATTCGGGGGTCTTTATAATGAGAAGGGAATTCGCATGGGCGATGCTATTAAATATGTGAAGGAGCACGGTAGCTTGGAAGGCTATAAAGACGGAGACAAAATTACTAATGAGGAGCTGCTAACCCTAAATGTGGATGTACTTGTTCCTGCTGCTGTGGAAAATGTAATTACGGCAGCTAACGCTGCTAATATTAAGGCTAAATTAATTATTGAGGGAGCTAACGGCCCTACAGCTGCCGAGGCAGATGCTATTTTGGAAGATAAGGGAATTGTAGTTGTCCCTGATATTTTAGCTAACGCGGGAGGAGTAATCGTTTCCTATTTCGAATGGGTGCAAAACCGAAGAGGTCATTATTACACAGAAGAAGAAGTTAATAGTCGTGCTGATAACCAAATTGAGAGAGCTTTTATGGAAGTATACGATACGGCTCAGATTCACAAAATTTCGCTTCGTAAGGCAGCTTATGTGGTAGGTATTCGGCGTGTAGCCACGGCGCTTCAACTACATGGCAAGTATTATTCTTAGTAATTTTTATTTATTTTTAGTATCTTTGGAAAAAAGCGGGAAACTCCCGCTTTTTTAGTATCATTTAGGCTCATGGAACAACTAATAGCAAATTTTGACCAACAAATTATTCAAGCTTTAGAGATAGCTAAAAGTTTGCCCCCTTCCTATCCAATTCAACCTTTTCAAAATATAGCTACCTTAGGAGTAGGAGGATCGGGCTTTGTAGCAGAAGTTTTTAAGGACCTTACTCGTACTTATAGCCTTTTTCCTATCTTCCCCATTCGTTCCTATGACCTACCTTGGTGGGTACAACAAAATACTTTGTGTATTGTTATTTCCTACTCAGGAAATACAGAAGAGACTATTGCGGCTATGCAAGAAGCTTTAAAAAGAAAGGCTTCAATCATTGTCTTTTCTTCAGGTGGAAATCTACAAAAGCTAGCCACTGAATATCAATTGCCCCATATTCTACTTCCTTCTGGTTATCCCCCCAGAGCTGCTTATGGATTTTCTCTGGTGCTGTTGCTCTCTATTGCACCTAAGCTTGGCATTCTAAAAGAAAGTGACAATTTGATTCAAAGTCTATTAGTTAGTGCCCAGCAATTTAATAAACAATCTTTAGCCCAAGAGGTAGCACAAAAATTACACAATCGTATTCCTATTGTGTATTGCGCAGATATTAACGAGTCTTTAGCTATTCGATTGCACCAACAAATTAATGAAAATAGCAAGCAACTATGCTGGCATAACGTATTGCCAGAAATGAATCACAACGAAATTGTAGGATGGGAAAATCCTTATTTTCTTTTTGAAAAAGTAATAGTAGTACTTATACGTTCTCAATTTGAGAACCCTAGGGTAAAATTACGTTTTGAAATTCTACAAGAAATTCTAAACAGCAAAAACGTCGAAACAATAACTCTCAATTGCCAGCAAAACAATTTTGCTGCCGAGATGATGGAATTACTTTTACTAATTGACTGGATATCTTTTTACCTTGCTCAAGCTAACCAAACTGACCCTACCCCCGTTCCCATTATTGATTTCCTAAAAAATAAACTTGCCCAGGTAAATTAATTGGAGGTAATAGCAAAAAAAAACTAAAAAAGGACTGTTTTTAGCAGTCCTTTTTTAGTTACAAGTCTTTTGCTCCTATTCCAAGATAATTTTAGCTACGTAGGGGGTATTGTTTATTTCTACTTCCAAAACGTATATTCCACTTGCTAGTTCGGAAAAATCCAGAGGTACAATCTGAGGCGAGGAAGCTTTCAGTTTATTTCCTTTCAGAATTTTACCCGCTAAATCAGTAAGTTTCCAAGAAATTAAAGTTTCATAAGGAATTTCTAACTCAATAAATAACGGACCTTTAGTAGGATTAGGATAGACTTTCAAATTTTGGGGCTCTTGGTTAGCTATTTTGGCAGCTGGCATTACGAAGCTAACATTAGTAGGACTTGAAAAATTGCCTGCACTAAAGCTACAATTGTTACAATTAGTGCGTAATTCTACACTATAAGATACGCCTGGAGTGAGATTGGCTAGGGCATAAGAAGAAGCCGGGTGGGGCACCAAAATTCTTTGCCAAAAAGCAGGATCTTGTGCTGAGGGTCCATAGCTGAGCACATAACATACAGACTCTTCGGAAACAACATCCCATCTTACAGTAGCAATACCTACTCGTGTAGGTTCAACACGTAAATTAGCTGGAGGAATACACCCTGTTTGATTACAATTTTCTACATTAAGGGTATAGGTGCCCCTTCCAACTCCCACACAACCATTTCTATCCAGGACAGCCGTAAGCTCATATATCTGAGTTTCTTGAGGAATAACAGTGCTCGTGAATACAAAGGGTGAGCCCGAAGCAGTATTTCCCACTAGTATAGGTTCTTGGGCTATACCATTGATAGAGTAATTCAATTGCCATGGTCCAAGACCATTAAGTATAATTTCATAGGTAGTAGAATTTCCTTTGCAAACACTTCCACTAGAACCGCGAAAACCTGCTCTAGGAGCTGGATGTACATTTACGGGCAAAGTAAGGGCACTTTGCGCCGTGCAACCATTTGAAGAAACTACTAGGCTATAAATCCCTGCTTGCGAGGTAGTTATTCCTGTACGAGTAGCATTGGGAGTAGCCGCAATATATCCGCCAGGACCGTACCAAGTATAAGTAGCGCCTACTACTTGTGAAGCAGAGAGCCTTAGTGTTTGTCCCTCACAAACAGGACTATTGCTATCGATTTTAGGTAATGATGGGGCTTGGGAAACAACAACATTTGTGGAAGCAACTTGCGAAGTACACCTATCTAATACTGCATAAACCGTATATACTCCACTATGATCAGGAGTGGCATTAGGAATAATAGGATTTTGAATAGTGGAAAAATAACCACTTGGTCCGTTCCATACGTAAGTAGCCCCTGGAATTAAAGTTACAAATAACTGAACTATTTCGCCGCTACAAATAGGAGTATTGTTTGTTGCAATAGGCGTTGGTGGCTGGGGTAGTACTTGAACATCTATTGTAGCTACAGGAGAAGCACAAGTGCCTACACTAGCAGTAACCGAATAGGTACCGCTTGCTGCTACTGTAGCCCTATCTAAAGTTGCTTGCTGGCCTAGGTAACTAAAACCATTAGGTCCACGCCACGTGTAAGTAGCACCCGGTATAAAGCTTGCAGATAAATTTAAGGTTTGCCCTGCGCATAATACACGGTTCCCTACTATAGAAGGGGCTACCGGCGTACGTATTACTTCTACAGAAGTAGATGCTACTCCACTACTACAGGTTCCTAACCTAGCTGTTACCACATATTGCCCTGCATCTAGAGCGGAGCTAATTACCCTACTTACTGATGCTCCTGTGGCACTAAATCCATTAGGTCCTTGCCAAGTGTATTCGGCTGCTGCCGGTCCACTGGCACTTAGGCGTAAAAGGTCTCCTATACAAACAGGTCCGTTTTGAAAAACTACCATCTCTATAGGTCCATTACTTTGACCTACAACCAAATTATGAGTGGCAATTGAAGAGGAGCAACCGTTGGCTACTGCTACTAAACTATAAGTACCCATTTCCACAGCGGAGCTAATGACTCTTGAAGTGGCTATACCTGTGGCAGAAAAGTTATTAGGTCCTGACCAAACAAAAGTAGCATTTATTCCACTTACAGCTGTTAGTTGTAATACCTCGCCTATGCAATTAATTGTATTTGCTACAACACGAGGAGTTGGCGGAGCCGCATTTACCACTACTTGTGTAGTAGCTCTTTCGGAGCTGCAACCATTGAGAACTGCTATCACTGAATAAATACCTGATTCATTCAAGTTTACATTAGTTCGAGTAATACTATTGCCTACTCCCATAAACCCTTGAGGACCATACCACAAATAAATACTTCCCGCAGGAGCTCCTCCCGCACTAAGGGTAAAAGAACCATTTTCGCACGTAGAGCCGCTACTAGTTGCAAAGGGTCTATTTAAAGCCGGCTGAACCACTACATTAGAAACCGCGGTGGCTGAGCGGCAATTTCCTACAATTGCTGTAACTGAATAATTGCCACCCATATTGAGGCTTGTTAATTCTCGGGTAAGAGTCGAGGGTCCTCTTAGGGTAAATCCATCGGGTCCTATCCATTCAAATTCAGCTCCCGGCTGACTAAAAGCTGACAAGGTAATAGTAGAGCCCACGCACTTAGGACCATCATTTACTACAGAAGGTCTACTGGGAATAGGATTTACGACTACATTCGTAATAGCTGGTTCCGATTTACAATTTCCAATTTCTGCTATCACAGTGTAGACTCCCGCATCTTGCACGCCCGTGATAATGCGGTTAGCAATATTACCATTAGCAGCAAAGTTATTAGGACCTAACCAGGTAAAGGTTGCATTAGGTACTGTTCCTGCGGCTGAAAGAGTAAGCATTTGGCCGATACACAAAGGACCATTATTCGTTGCTGCAGGTTTGGGTGGAGCATTAAGTACCTGGACGGGAACGTTTGCAGCAAAAGAAGTACAACCTTCAAAAGCCGCCACAAGTGAATAATTACCTGTATGAGCAAGTTGTAGTTGGTTTCGAATAATCTGTGAAGTAGGCGTTTCGAGGCGAAAGTTTACTGGGCCAGATAAAATGTAAGTAACACCAGGTTGATAGTTAGTAATATTGACAATCAAGTTTTGCCCTTCACAAATAGGGGAGTTACTCGAAAAAGTAGGGGTAGGTGGGATCTCGAATACTGAGACTCTATAAACTTGTGTAAATGAAGTGCAGCCGCTTTGTATAGCGGTAAGGCTATAATTTCCACTATGATTAAGAGTCATATTATTGCGCTCAAAAATAGGACCTGGGCCCCAAACATCGTAGCCTCCTGGTCCTGTGAATCGGTAAGTTAAACCAGCACTTGTAGGTACAATGAGTTTTAGGGTCTGTCCTACACAAAGATTAGCATTAAGAGTACCCTGGGGAATATTAGGTAAACGGTTAAAAATAATTTCCGTAGTACCATACTGAGACTTACAGCCATTGAAATCAATAGCACGTACGCCATAGGTTCCAGCATTTTCTGCAATGGCTGGTATGAAAATACTTTGTCCTTGCGCTGTAAATCCACCCGGGCCTATCCACTCATAGGCAATAGCGTTAGGTACATCTGAAGCAAATAAATTTACAAGCCCACCTGTTAAACAGCCGCTGTTATTATGAGAAGCAGCAGGAGAGGGAGGATTTTTCCGAATCGTTACATCTGCAGGAATAGAAATCGCACTTGTACAACCATCATAAATAGCAGCAGCATAAAAAGGACCTTCATTACCCGTTTGTACGCCCTCTATTATCAAGGTGTTGGAGGAACTTAGGCGCCTAAAGCCGGGTCCGGTCCACTCAAAAATGGTTCCTATAGGAAAACTAGCCGCATTGGTAATTACTAGCGTTAATGTTTCTCCCTCACATAATGTACGAGTTTGCCCATTGCTATTAAAGTAAGTAATAGAAGGAACTCGCAAGGGGGGCTTTACTACTACATTAGTAACTGCAGGGTTTGAAGTACAACCATTTACAATTGCTACTACACTATATACTCCGCCATCGGCAATAGAATTAATTTTACGAATAGGTTGGTTCCCCGTATCAGAAAAGCCATTAGGTCCACTCCAAGCATACGTTACACCCGGCTCAGGAGTGACACTAAGCCTTAGAAACTCTCCCAAGCACTTAGGACCATCATTTCGCACAAACATTGCCACGTCGGCTTGTTGAACGTTTGCAATCACAGGTATTCTAGCGGAGCGGCATCCTGAACTAATATTTAGGCTTTCTAAATAAAAAGTAGTAGTTGTTGTGATAGTAGGAGAAACCATCTGATAGGGAGCAAAAGCACTTGTAGCTACTGCAGAGCCTCCCGATGGAAGGGTATATAGAGCTATATATTCGCCCGGAGGATTTCCCATACTTGCAGCGATTAAAACGGTTCCTACCCCGCATCTGGTAATAGGAGAAGCAATAGGTACCCCCGGCACGGGAAATACCTCCGCCACAACTGGTAATCTCGCACTTTCACAACCTCGGTTATTAACTGCAGCTATATAATATAGCCCAGAGGTAGTAATATTAGGAATAGTAAGTTCATAGGGAGGTGCTGCAGAGGAGGCAACTATAGCCCCCTCGCTAGGAGCATCATAGAGCACGATGCGATTGCCAGCAGGAAAGCCCATACTTGCTGTAATTGTAACGGGACCCTGCCCGCAGCGTCTTGCAACGCTAGCAAAAGGTGTGGCAGGTTTAGAAGTAAAAGTTACTGTTACAGGGCGCCGATTACTTGCACACCCTGTGTTAATATCAAAAGCTTCCAAGAAAAAAGTAGAAGTAGTACTTACATTTACTGCCAGAACATAGGGAGATACGGCATCTGTACTCAAAATACTTCCTCCCTGGTTTAATGAGTATAGGCGTATTTCTGTTCCGGGTGGAGAACTCATAGTAGCAGTAAAGCCTACAGTACCTGCTTCGCAAACATTTAAATCTGGCGCACTAGGAGCACCCGGCAGTGGAATAACTTTTGCAACAAAAGGGAAGCGATTGCTTGTACAACGCTGTGCTTTATTAATTACTTCTAAATAAAACGTAGAAGTAGTATTTATAAATGGAGTTCGAATTTCGTAAGGAAAAATTTCATCTACGCTAAAGGGATCATCGGCTTGGGGTGTCAGATATAGATTAACTTGACTACCACTTCCCACTATGGTAACGCTAGCTGTGATTACTCCATCGCCGCACCTGCTATTTTGTGAGATAATAGGCTGTTGAGGAAGATCGTATATATCTACAAATACGGGTGCTCTCATGCTTGTACAGCCTAGAGGAGCAAGCTGAGATTCTAAATAAAAAATAGTATTAGTAGTTATGCTTGGAGTCTCCAGAATGTAGGGAAATGTAGCAGTTGTATTGATAGGATTTCCTCCTAGTACAGTTGTATATAATAACATAAGATTTCCTTCTGGTACTCCCATACTTGCTGTGATTGTAACACTACCTGGGCCGCAGCGAGATGTTCTGATAGGCTGCGGCGTACCTGGATTTTTACGCACTACTGCTACAGCAGGCACTCTAGGAGATTCACAGTTAGTTTGATTATTTACACTGGCTATATAAAAGGTAGTAGTAGTTGAAATAGGTGAAGTTGTTAGTTCAAAAGGGGAAGAGTTATCGCTAGATATCAAATTTCCGCCTGTAATATCTGAATACATACGAATTTCATTTCCAAAAGGAAAGCCCATGGTAGCAGTAAAAGTTACTACCCCAGTTTCACATCTTTGTACTTGAGAAACACTAGGCTCCCCTGGAATAGGATGAATAACAGCGGTAGCACCAACTCTTCCACTTTGACAGCCAGTATTGGCATTAAATACTTCGAAATAAAAAGTAGTAGTAGTATTTACAAAAGGAGTAGTAAGTTCATAAGGGTTTTGAATATCACTTGCTAGCACACTACCGCCTGCTGGAGTATAATACATCTGAATAGAAGTTCCCGGTATAGCGCCCATGCGTGCTGTAAAAGTAAGAGATCCACCCCCACATCGCCTTACTGTAGGTACTATAGGTAAACTAGGAAGAGGGTTTATTACTAGTCGAACCGGTACTCTTTCACTTACACAATTATTGAGAGTGCTAGCTACTTCTACAAAGTAAACCGTAGTACTTGTGGTAAAAGGAGTTGTTAAAGGATAGGGGGGAATATTAGATACATCTAAAAGTGTTCCTTCAGAGGGAGCATTGTAAAGGCGAGCAATATTTCCTGCAGGGTTGCCCATAATCACAGAAAAAGTACCGCTTCCACTACCGCAGCGATGTACTTCTACTACTGTAGGCTTAGCTAATTGCGGCGATATAACTGCCAAAACACCTACTCTATCACTCAAACAACCCGTATTAGTGTTCGCAGTTTCTATCTGGAATAGGGTAGAGGTAGAGAGAAAGGGGGTTTCTAGCTCGTAAGGAGTAGCATTAGAGGTGGTAATTAAGATACCATTTGCATCAAAGAGTCTCACTTGATCTCCGCCGATACCCACTGTAGCAGTAATAGTTACAACCCCTGGTCCACAGCGTTGGACGTTAGGAGCCGATGGAGGTTCGGGTTTAGGATGTACAGTAATAAGTACGGAATTTCGTGGACTAATACAGCCTGTTATTGTATTCCTACTTTCAAGATAGTAGACTGTGGAGGTAACGACGTTAGTGACTAGTAGATTATATGGCTCGGCATTGCTAGAGGTAATAGGTGTGCCTCCTTGCGCTACAGTGTAGAGTAGAATTTGGTCACCCGCTGGGGAGCCCATGAAAGCTGTTAAAGTAGCTTGCCCAAAGGGACATATGCTAATATCTGGTGCACTAGGTATGCCCGGTAAGGGGTTAACAATAGCCCTAACAGGTCTGCGCGCACTTTCGCACTGAGCATTGAGTTGATAGGTACTCAGGTAAAAGATGGTAGTAGTAGTAATTACAGGCGTAGTAATTTCTAGAGTAGCTGCAGTTACCTCGGCTACTTTTTCTCCTCCTACTGGCATTGTATATAGCCTTAAAAATTTATTTAGCGGGCTTTGTACAAAAGAAGTAAAAGATACAGTTCCACTTCCACAGCGTTGAGCATCATTAGCGGTAGGAGCGGGTGGTTGTTGCACTACATTAGCAACTACTGAATTACGATATAAACTGCGGCATCCTGTTTGTCGAATAATACTTTCTATATAAAAGGTAGTTTGAGTAACAATAAAAGGAGTTGTTAATGTAAAGGGGGGGTCATTATCAATAGCAAGCGGCTGTCCACCAATTTCTGCAGTATATAGGCGAACCTCATCTCCAAAAGGCGCAAATAATTCTACTGTATAAGTTACCACGCCAGGCCCGCAGCGCGTAACTACTGCTGCACTGGGAGGAGCAGGAGTAATATAACTTACAACAGCCTCTGCACTAACCCTTGGACTGGAACATCCGGAAAGGACGTCGTAAGTTTCGAAGTAAAACAGCGTGGTAGTAGCAAGGCTGGGGGTTTGTAATATAAAAGGAGCTACACTCGCTACAGATAATAGTTCCCCGCCTGTAGCTTGGGAATACATTCGAATTAGTTTATTATCAGGGCTAGTAAGCTGTGCAGTAAAATTCAGAGTTCCTTGGGCGCAGCGATAAGCATTAGCTACCACTGGCGCAGGTGGTAAGGGAATAATAGTTACCACAATAGGAGTGCGAACTAGGCTACTACAACCAGTAGCCGAGTTAAAACTTTCAGCATAAAAGGTAGTAGTTGTTGTTAAAAATGCTGTAGGAAATCCATATGACGGCGGTAATGCACTAACTCCAATGGGTAAGCCTCCTGATGGAGTAGTATAATATCGAATCTGATCTCCTGCAGGAATACCCATACTAGCAGTTAAAATTACGGAAGTAGGTCCACAATTTACAATGTTAGCAGCCAGAGGAGCCCCTGGAATATTTGTTTGGATTGTAACTACTACAGGCGTACGTTGCGCACTGCGGCAGCCTGAGGCTTTATTTTGACTTTCTAAATAGAAAGTGCTTGTTAGTTCTACTGAAGGAATGTTTAGTTCGTACGGAAATGTAGTTGCTTGAGCAATAGGCTGGCCCCCTACAGCAAAGTTATAGAGTAATATATTTTGCTCAAAAAAAGAAGGACTAGCCGTGATAGTCACCGGCCCAGGTCCACACCGGGAAACCGGATTAGCAGCGGGCGGTAGGGGTAAATTTTCTATATTTACTATTACGCTTGCTCTCGGTCCTTCACACCCAAAAGGACTTACCGCTGAAACATAATATGTGGTGTTAAAAGAAAGTACTGGCGTGGTGAAAACATAGGGTTCTGAGTTATCAGAAGCAATGAGGTTACCCCCTATCGGACTATCATATAAATTAATTTGATTGCCGGCAGGAGTATTCATTAATACAGTAAAAGTAGTAGCATTTCCACCACAAGCAAATACTACTATATCCTGCGGAGGTGCAGGATTAGGATGTACAATTGCTGTGGCAGCTACTTTGGGACTTTCACATTTTGTAATGGGATTATACGCACTAATATAAAATTGCGTAGTAGTAGCCACAACTTGTGTAAACTCATAGGGCGGAGCGTCATCGGTAGCAATAGGCTCAATATCATTTTCATTCAAATATAGGTGAGCTCGGGTATTAGGCATTATACTCACAGAAAAAGTAATAGGCCCTGCTTCACACCGGCTTACATTATTTACTACCGGACGCAAAACCGTCGGACGAACTACCCCAATGACAGGGGTTCGTGTTTGGCTATTACACCCCGTTTGAATATTTCTAGCTTCTACATAAAATGATGTAACAGTAGTAATATCTGGGCTTAATAATTCAAAAGGCTCTGTATTATCGATTGCCAAGGGGGAAGTAGAAGCAGATGTTCTATATAAACGTATCTCATTAGTAATGTTATCTGCCGGACTTATTGTAAATATTACAGGTCCAGGACCACAGCGATAAGCAGTATCTGCTGTTGGAGGTGCCGGAAAAGGGTGAATCGTAAGAACTACAGGAACTCGCTCACTTTCGCAATCAGTATTACTATTAAAATTGCTAATGTAAAAGGTAGTGGTAGTACTTACAGAAGGCGCATTTACAATATAAGGAGGAGCAAAAGCCGCATCTATGAAAACTGGTGCATTATTGGACTCATAAAGTCTTAGCACATCTCCCAGAACTAAAGTTGCAGAAAAAGTAGCTGCCCCAGTTCCACATCTTTCTTGGTCAGGGCCGGGTACAGGGGGCGGAGGCCCAGGTATTACTCTAGCTTCTACAGGCTGAAGAATGCTGCCACACCCTGTAGAGGTATTTACGGTTTGTAAATAAAATATAGTAGTAGTAGTAATTACAGGAGTAGTAAGTTGGTAGGGTAAAGAACTAGTTTTCGCTATAGGGGCGGGATCAGCATCTGTTCGATACATTCTTAGCTCATTACCATCCATAAAAGGCACATTAAAGGTAACTACTCCCGTGCCACACCTTTGCTGATTTTGAGCAAGCGGTGGGTTTAGGGTAGGTTGTACTCCAATGAAGATAGGAGCACGAAAAGAAGAAGTACAATTACTAGCCGTAATACCCCCTTCTAGGTAAAAGGTTGAGTTGGTAACAATAAAAGGAGTAGTAATTTCAAATGGAGAACTATCATCAATAGCAATAGGCGAACCCCCAACCGGCTCAGTATATAAACGCACTATGTCAGAGGGTGGGGTTCCAATATTAACACTTATGGTAGTGGTGCCAGGCGAACAAAGCGTTATACTTGGGGCAGTAGGAGTAGCAGGTAAACTGATTACTTCTGCTGCAGCTTCTACTCTATCACTCTCACAGCGTGTGATGCTATTAAAGCTACTAATATAAAAATTGGTACTAGTATTGATAGTAGGAGTAACTAGTGTATACGGGGCTGTTCCGTCTGTAGCAATAGGAACATTAGTATTCATGTCAGTATACATTCGAATAACATTGCCGGCGGGATTGCCCATGGTAACAGTAAAAGTTAATTTTCCAGCCCCGCAGCGAGAAATCGGCTGTACAGTAGGCATACCCGGACGAGAATAAATGAAGGCTGTAACAGGAAGTCGATTGCTGGCGCACCCCGTTACAGAGTTAACGGCTTCCAAGTAAAAAACTGTATTGGTTGTCAGGCTAGGGGTAGTTAAAATGTAAGGCGCTGCTGTAGCTACTGCCACTTGGTTGCCCCCTGTAGAAGCATCATACATATGGATTTCTGTTCCTGCAAAGGTGCCCATATATGCTGTGAAAGTTACAGAGCCTGCTTCACAGCGAGAGCTATTTTCTGCTACCGGTATTGAAGGAACAGTATTTACATATACTATCACCGGTGTTCTGGGTGAGCTTGCACAAGAACCAATCACACTTTCTAAATAAAATGTAGTGGTAGTGGAAAGAGCGGGTGTAGTAAATTCGTATGGTGAATTAAAGTCTGTAGTTATGGGTGAGCCTCCGGTGGGAGTTAAATACAAACCCATAAAATTGCCCGCAGGGGTGCCCATTGTAGCAGTAATTGTAGCTACTCCGCCCTGGCAAATGTTTACATTAGGCGCTGTAGGATGACCCGGTGGATTAATGACCTGTACTTCATGTAAACCATTAATATTTCCACATGAATTAGAAGCTGTTAAGGTGATAGTTTTAGCCCCTGTAGTAGCCCAGCTTACACTAAAAGGTCCAGGACCTGTAACCGGCTGCGGCTGGATAGGATTCAAAATAGATCCCGAACCAAAATTCCACGTATAAGTAACACCTGGTGCCGCCGGGCCACTAATAGTATAATTAACATTAGGGCAAAAAGGACCTAGAGGAGAAATAGCAGTACTAGGAAAGTTTTCTATAGTAACCGTAAGTGGACTATTTACAGCACTAACAGTAGGACAGCCCGGTACTGAAGCCTGCAATGTAATAGTATAGTTACCAGCTGTTGTCCAGGTTCGAGTATGAGGTCCATCAGGGTTAGGACCAACAGTAGTAGCTGTTGATAAAGCACCACTTTGGCCTCCAAAAGTCCAGTTATGAGTAACTCCTGTACTTGGTGTATTCGGAACAACCGAGAAAGTAACTGGTGTATTTACACAAGCAATGGTAGCTGATGGATTAATAATAGGTGCAGCAGGAGGATTATTTACTGTTACTATTTGTGTAGTATTCACTGCAGGACATCCTGGAACAATTGCACTTAAAGTAACGGTGTGAGTGCCTGCACCCGACCAAGAAATATTCGTAGAAAGGCTTGTAGGGCTAGATATAGTAGCAGGACCGGTAGCGCTCCAAATATAGTTAGCATTAGGATCTGGAGCAGAGGTAAGGTTAAAGGTGATATTATCATTTAAACAGGCAACATTAGCACTTGCAGAAATAGTAGGGGTAGCAGGAGGGTCATTTACAGTTATTTGCTGTTGAAAGGTAGTGCTTACAAGACAGCAGGGATTGGGAAAAGTAATTGACCAACTAACAAGTTGAAATTGCCCTAGTCCTAATCTATCGGCAATGAATAGACGCCAGGTGCCGTTATAGGGGGGAGGAATATTTGTGAAATTGTTTACCGGAGGAAAAGTACCAAAATTTAATATAGCTGCTGGTATACAAGTAGACGCTGTAGTAGCTCCTTTAGGTTGCTTTGTGCCAGTACAATTCCCGTTATGGCCTCCTGTGGCTACAAAAGTAACTGTGTAGTTCGAGCAATTGGTTGTAAATGGGGGGGAATTGGGTGGTGCGTCCATGTTATTATTTTCTAAAACAAGAGTATTTCCTGATGGAGTAATTAAATAAATATCCAAATCTTCTGAAAATGGAAATCCATCTGTATTTACTATATTAATACTTACCTGCATATTTTGCAAATCAGCAGGGCAAAGAGTAAAAGGCAGACCCGCAACTGCAATGGTAGAAAAAACATAATGTTGAGAGTTGTTACTTCCGCATCCACCATCAGGTATATTGATAGGAGGATGCTGACTACTAAAAGTTCCACCGCTTCCTATATTGGCTACAGTAAGTTGAATTGTTTTTACTCCAGAGCTACTCCAAGTAACAGTATGTGGGCCCGGCCCCATTAATGGAGCTTGGGCACAATTATCGCAATCCCAGGTGAATATAGCACCGGGGTCGGCGCCTGTTCCTGTATATTGTAAAATTGCTCCCGGGGGTGGCGGTGCCCCAAAATTGCCTGTACAGGTAGGGTTAGGAATAGCAATAAAATTAGCAGTAGGAGGGCACTGAGCTACAGCTTGGTTATACTGCCCATAATAAAATATTAATAACCATGTGAATATTATTGTGATATGAGCCCCATGCAGCAACCTTTGTTTTATAGAAATATTACATTCAGGCTTGTAGAAAATTTTCATTTTGTTATACTATTAGTGTTAACCGAATTCTTAAACCTATTTTGCTAAATTGCAAGTAATTTTAAACTAAAATTAGGCGCTAGACCTAGTTTCCCCAAAGTAAGTTTCAAATTTATTTAAATTTTGGTTAGTTAAAATCAAAAATGTATTTTCTTGACTAAATAATTGTAAATAAGTACTATTAATTACATTTAGGCATGCAATTCACACATTTATACTAGTAAATTTATTAATTTGTTATTACATATGCTCCATAACTTTATAAAATATCACTTTTAATCAATTAAGCTATATGAAAATTATTACAGAAAAGTATCAATATCCCTATTTATCTCCCTTACCTGCCGAAATTAGGAAGCAATTAGAATCTTTAGAAGAACTTTTCTTTGAGAATCCCCAGGAGGCAATAGCCCAATTGCAAGAATTGGTCGAGGAGTTTATAGAATTTCCACAAATTGCTAATACTTTGCTTGAGCTCTTGCCTAAGATAGGAAAGGTAGCCGAGTATGATGCCCTAGCCTGTCAGCTTTATGACTTATTTCCTGAATGCTTATTTTCACAAATTCATTACGCTCTGTATTGTATTCAACATGAGAAACATAACCTTATACCTGAAATCTTTGATAATCTTTTGACTTTAGAGCAATTACTAAAATACTATAATGCTAATATTCATATCCAAGACCTGAGGGGTTATTTATTTGCGATGGGGCAATATTATCTATTAGTCGAAGATTATGAAAAGAGTCAAAATTGCTTAACTTTGCTAAAGAAGTATGTACCCCAAAGTGAAGAAGCCTCACTGCTAGAATATCTACTAAGTGGTGAGAAATCAATACATTAGCGCATGCTTACATTTGAAAATGTATCTTTTGAATTTGGCGGCCGATGGCTTTATAAAAATATAAATTGGCAAATTAAACCCGGAGATAAAATTGGGCTTATTGGTAGAAATGGAAGTGGTAAATCAACTCTCTTAAGGCTAATTACAAGGCAATATCAGCCTACGGAGGGCAAAATTAGTATTCCTCATAATTATAAAATAGGATTTTTGAATCAAGATCTGCTCTCTTTTTCATCAGACCTGCCTATTTTTGAAGTAGCCCTAGAAGCTTTTACTCAGGAAAAGGAATTAATTGCTCAAATCGAAAGGGTATTAGAGCAATTAGAAAAAGAACAAACTCCTCAACTTTTACAAACTTTAGACACTCTAGAAAGTCAACTGCAAGCTTTAGATGGCTATTTAATAGAAACCAAAACTCATGAGGTATTAGGGGGCTTAGGCTTTTCTTTGGAAGCTCAAAAGCAACCGTTTAATACTTTTTCAGGTGGATGGCGCATGCGCGTATTACTTGCCAAAATATTACTTGCTAACCCTGATTTATTACTTTTGGATGAACCCACTAACCACCTAGATTTACCCTCTATAGAATGGCTAGAAAATTATGTCCAAAATTTTGCTGGTAGTTATATCATTGTTTCCCACGACCGTTCTATTCTTGATAAAATGGTCACAAGTATTGTTGAAATTGCGCATCAGAAGTTGCATTTTTATAAAGGCAATTTTAGTCGCTACCTAATAGAGAAAGAAGAAAGAATAGCTTTACATAGAGCCGCTTACTTGAATCAGCAGAGGGAAATTAAAGAGGCCCAAGAATGGATCGATCGTTTCCGTGCCAAAGCTACTAAAGCCAGCCAAGTGCAAAGTAAGATTAAGCAATTGGAAAAATTAGAAAAGATTCCTCCCCCTGAAGAAGTAGAAAGACCCCCTGCTATTAAATTTCAAGCTAGCCTACCCTCAGGAGCGGATGTGCTTATTTTAAAAAATATTTCTAAAAAATTTGGAAATAAAAGCGTCTTAGAAAATTGTTCTATTACTCTGCGTAGGGGCGATAGAGTAGGATTAATAGGCGCAAATGGAATTGGTAAATCTACAGTGCTTCGTATTCTTGCTAATTTAGAAAGTTTTGAAGGAGAAAGAATAGAAGGTTATCAAGTAATATTTCATTTTTATGCTCAGCATCAGTTAGA
>JANWXU010000033.1 GCA_025057395.1 Bacteroidia bacterium
TCGAATCCTTCCTGGGCAACAAAGGGCCGCTCTATAAGGCGGCCCTTTGTTTTTTATTTTGTTGATTTTGTTTTTATTAGCTGGTATTTTTTCCCATTAAAAATGATTTAACGATTCTTTTATATAGAAAGAAAACTTTGATTTTTATTGGGGTTGCCGAAATTAAATTATATTTTTGTAAAAGTTTATCAAATAAAGGAGAATATATGATAGCAGGTTTTGAAAATGTTGCTGTGGTGGGGGCAGGTACTATGGGTAATGGTATTGCTCATGTTTTTGCACAGTATGGTTACAATGTAAAGCTTGTAGATACTTCGGAAGCTGCTTTAGAAAGAGGACTCCATACAATTAGCACGAATTTAGATCGGCAAATAAAGAAAGGAACTTTACAGGAGTCTCAAAAGCAAGATATTTTAGGAAGAATTCAAACTTTTACTCGTCTCGAGGAAGCCTGCGCTGGCTCCCAGCTGGTAGTAGAAGCGGCTACTGAAAACGTAGATATAAAGCTTAGAATTTTTGAAGAGTTGGCTAAAATTACTGCTCCTGAAACTATTCTGGCTACCAATACTTCTTCCATCCCTATTACCCAAATTGCTTCTGTTACTGGGCGTAGCACTCATGTAATTGGTATGCACTTTATGAATCCTGTACCGATAATGAAGCTTGTGGAGGTTATTAAAGGGTATGATACCACAGACTCAGTGCTCCAAGTAATTTTGCAAATAAGTAAGGATTTAGAAAAGGAGCCCGTAGTGGTGAATGACTATCCTGGCTTCATTGCCAATCGGATTTTAATGCCTATGATTAATGAGGCTGCTTATGCTTTGTATGAAGGAATTGCTACGCGCGAGGCAATTGATACTGTAATGAAGTTGGGCATGAATCATCCTATGGGACCCCTCACTTTAGCTGATTTTATTGGCTTGGATGTATGTTTATCTATTTTGCGGGTTTTATACCAAGGATTTGGTAATCCTAAATACGCTCCCTGTCCTTTACTTGTAAATTTAGTGCTTGCAGGTCATTTAGGGCGTAAAACAGGAAAAGGTTTTTATGACTATCAATAGAAGTTTTATTTTTTTGTCTTCTTTTTCTTTCTTTTGATTCAATTCTTTATAAAGTTTTGAGGTGTACTAGTTTTTTAGTAATCCCGTTAATGAATTTGGCTTATAGGTTTTTGGTGATCCTTCTATCTCTGGAGTTTTCGGGGGGAGGACTTCAAGCACAGTCGCTTTATATTACACAAAATGCCTATATTCGATTTTTTTCGGAAGCTCCGTTAGAAAATATTGAAGCTCATAATAAAAAAGTTTCTTCTGTATTAAACATTCAGACAGGCAAAATTGGATTTAAGCTTTTAATTAAAAATTTTCAGTTTGAGAATGGTTTGATGCAGGAGCACTTTAATGAAAATTATATGGAGTCAGAAAAATATCCCTACAGTGAATTTAATGGGCAAATTTTAGAGGTAGCTTCTGGAAAATTGGATCTTTCTAAAGTAGGAACTTATTCTGTTACGGTAGCTGGTGACTTAACCATACACGGCGTAAAAAGAAAAGTACAGCATGTAGGCACCCTAGAAGTACAAAGTGATAGAATTATTGCTAAAGCTAAATTTCCTATTAGAGTAGCAGATTATAATATTAAAATTCCTACTCTGTATATTAAGAATATTGCAGAAGTAGTAGAGGTGACCCTAGAAGCTATCTATAAACCCGTTGCTAAATCAAACTAAATTTTCAGATAAAACAAAAACTCAAAAGAACTAGGAATTGGCGTTGCAAAATTTAGATCAATTAAATTTTGATAATTAATAAGGGTTTTAGTAGCTTTGGGTACATACTAATTGAAACTATGGAGGAAACTTCGTTAGGTACATTAAGGCACGATTGGACTATTTCAGAAATTGAAGCTATTTATCATACTCCTTTGCTAGAGCTTATCTACCAGGCGGCGGGAGTGCATCGCCAGTATCATAAGGCTAATGAGGTACAGGTGTGTACTTTGCTTTCTATAAAAACAGGGGGATGTCCTGAAGACTGTGCTTATTGTCCGCAGGCGGCAAGGTACCATACAAATATAAAAGTTCAGCGTCTTATGGATGTAGAGCAAGTAGTGGCTGCAGCACAAGCAGCTAAGGAGGCAGGTTCTACGCGTTTCTGTATGGGAGCGGCTTGGCGAGAGGTGCGAGATAATCGGGATTTTGATAAAGTGCTAGAAATGATTCGGCAGGTAAGCAATATGGGGCTGGAAGTTTGTTGCACCTTAGGAATGATTACAGAGGAGCAAGCACGTAAGATGAAAGAAGCGGGTCTATATGCTTACAACCATAATTTAGATACTTCTGAAGATTACTACGGAGAGATTATCACTACGCGCCAATATGCCGATCGTTTGCAAACGCTAGAAAACGTTAGGAAAGTGGGGCTTACAGTTTGCTGTGGAGGAATTATTGGAATGGGCGAAAAAGAAAAGGACCGTCTTGAATTGTTGCAAACGCTAGCTACAATGAAGCCTCACCCTGAATCGGTGCCTATTAATGCGCTGGTAGCTGTAGAGGGAACTCCCTTGCAGGACCAAAAACCGGTAAGTGTATGGGAAATGGTGCGCATGATTGCCACTGCTCGTATCCTTATGCCGCGTAGCTTTGTTCGCCTTTCGGCAGGGAGAATTAATTTTTCTATTGTGGAACAAGCTCTATGCTTTTTAGCAGGAGCCAATTCTATCTTTGCAGGGGAAAAACTTTTAACTACGCCTAACAACCTCCCACAAACCGACTTGGAGATGTTCGAACTTCTAGGGTTGACACCTCGGTTAGCTTATCAAACTGAGCTATCCCTTACTTCCTCTTCATAAAACTTGATTTAAAAAGTAATCTTGTAGATTGAACAATAAGTTACTTTATCAATCTTTTAAGATTAAATTTTCTAGTTTACTGCTTAGTGTTTTAATTTTTTAGACATTGGATAAGGAAGACCCATATTCGTGTTTTCTATTCCTTTTTATAAATTTTAGCTGGCAATCCGTAGATACGTGGTCTTTAGGAATTATTGTTTTTTTTATGCTTAGTGTTGCAGGATTGCTCAATGGTTATGAGGTAGCTTTTTTTTCTTTAGAAGAAACGCACCTAGATCTAGATCCTTTAGGGCATAGCATCGTTGCCAAAGTTATTTTTTTATTTCGGCAAAAGTCTTTCCAGTTTCGCATAACTCTATTATTGTTAATTACCTTATTCAATTTTAGTGCTGTTATTTTGCTTTTAGAGTTATTAGAAAGGTTTTCTATTTTCGATTGGCAGCCTTTTTCTTTTCCTTTTATTGAAAGTATTTTGGCCAGTCTAATTGTATTATACGGCTGTATTCTTTTGCCCAGAATTCATGCTTCCAGCAGAAAAAATTTTTACTTACAAACTCTATCTTTGCCCCTGCTTTTATTCTTTCGTTTGCTATTCCCCTTAACTTTACCACTTAGTTACTTAAGGCAGTGGTTACTTTATCCTACTGAGCAAGAGCGCAAGAAAGCAAGCTTTGAAGAGTTAAAGCAAGCTATAGACCAAGCAGAAACTACTAATAAAGTAGCTACAGAAGAACGGCAGATACTTAAAGCTCTTGTTAATTTATCAAATATTCCTGTGCGAGCTATCATGCGAGCTAGGGTTGATATAAAAGCCATAGACATAAATGCAAAGGGGGAGGAAGTATTTGAAAAGATAAAAGAATATAGGTATTCGAGACTGCCAGTTTATCAAAAAGATATAGATCAAATTGTAGGTATTCTTTATGTAAAAGACCTATTACCTTTGCTTAATAATCCCACAGGAAATTGGCAAAATTTAATTCGCAAACCTTACTTTGTTCCTGCCACTCAAAAAATAGATAAGCTTTTTGAAACTTTTAAGCAACAAAAACTACATATAGCTATAGTAGTGGATGAATTTGGCGGAATAGCTGGCCTCGTTACTCTTAAAGATATTTTAGAAGAAATTTTTGGTGAAATTACTGAGGAGGACAAATCAGAGCAGTGTTTATTTTCGCAGCTATCTGAAAATGAATTCATTTTTGATGGAAAAACACCTTTATTGGATGTTTGTAAGATCACAGGCTTAGATGAAACGGTATTTGAGAGTATCAAGGGTGATAGTGATAGCTTAGGGGGGTTGATTTTAGAATTAGAAGGAAGATTTCCAGAGGTAGGCGAGGTTATTAGTTATGGTCCTTTTCAGTTTCAAATAGAAGCTGTTACTTCTACAGCTATAAAGCGAGTTAGGTTTACTATGCTTAAAAAGCAGTAAAGATTAATAAGTAAAAAATATTGTTAAATGGAAGCATATTTAGGTCGCTTTTCGCTAAAATCTTATTTTCAATACTTTATTGTTCTTCTGGTTTCTTCCAGTTTTTTAAGCTGCCAGGAAGGAGCTGTAACTCCTAAGCCGCGTGGGTACCACCGTATTATTTTCCCTAAAAGAGAATATAAAAAGTTTGAAAATGAAAACTGTCCCTTTACTTTTGAATACCCCGCTTTTGGACAGTTGGAACTTAACCGAATTGATTCTTGCTTTCTCAATATATATTTTCCTCAATTTCAGAGTAGATGGCATATCACTTCACGTTTTTTTGATGGAAAGAAAGTAACTTTTGACTACACTATCGAAGACCACAGAGCGGTGGTATACCATCATTCTCAAAAAGGAGTTATTTACGAAAAACGTCTCGTAACCCCTTATGGCTTTGGAAAATTATATGAGCTAGAAGGAGAGGTTCCTACTTATGCACAAGTATATTTTACCGACTCCTCACGCTACGCTTTTTTAGCGCATTGCTACTTTAACACTTCCCAAAAAAATGATTCTTTAGCCCCTATTATACAGTTTTTGAAACACGATATCCGGCACTTAATTACAACTCTGCGTTGGAAGTAATTTTATCCAAACTTCAACTTACTCCTTAGGCTACTCTTTAGTGCAACAAATAGTATCATAACAAACAAATAGTATCATAACAAATAATAATAGTAGTGAATATACTAAGTGCACTAACTTTTCACCTAGAAAAAACGTCATTTTGAGAAAAAACAATATACTCTTAGTAGAATGTTTAAATACACAAAGTATATTCGCCATGTAGCTAGAAATAAAATTTATAGTTACTTCTTGTTATTTTTCTAATTCTTTCTATTATGGTAGTAATAAGGGGGCGGAGGTTCAACTTATTAATAATAGGAATTTTGTTTTTGGGCTGGCACGCTGTGTATTGTCAGTTGCGGTGCCCTAGGATTGCTTCTATCCTGGTAAATGCTTGTGCTCCTCCTAATAGAGAAGCTGAGTTTGAGATGGTACGTTTAGTAGTAGGCAAAGAACCTGTAGAGGTTAGCAACTCTAATATGGTAGTAATTTGGCCGAATAATTCGTGGAAAAGACTTTGTCGAAATTCGCGTACTGCTGCCCTAGTCCGTCAGATTAATGCTAGTATTCGAGGGTGCGGATATGTAAAGGAACCTGAGGAAGGAATATTGACTCCTTATTCGCATGTTTTGCTGATTGGTAGTACTGAATTTGATCCTGGGTACCATTCGGATTTTTTTACTGATTTACAAGATACTCTTATTTTACTTTTTCAATGCTCCGGTAATTCGGCTAGTGGCCATTTTGCTAACGGAGGAGATTCTCGGCCTCGTACTCTTACCATACGATTTATTAGCGAGGAATGTAATCTTACTGCTAGTTATATTCCAGACTCCTTAAAAGGCATAGACGGCGAGCGAGTAGATTTTGACGAAAGCGGCAAAAAGCGCTACTATAATCCTGGGTGTCGCGTGCCCACTGAGCAATATCCTATTCCTCAAATTGTGCCCTCAGGCAAACAAACGATATGCCAAGGCGATAGTTTGCTCATTCGTTTGAATAACTTACCCTCTTTGCCAAGCCAATTTTTTTGGCTCCATGATAACGAAATAATTCCTAATAATACTAAATTAAGTTTTTTCCTTAAAAAGGAAGGTAAATACCAAGCGGCAATTAGATATCCTAAACGTTGTACTTCTATACTTAGCTTGCCGCTTGAATTAGTTTTGCATCCTATTATTGTACCTCATGCTCATATTGCAGCCCTACCTAATCAAAGACGCTGTGAAGGAGATACGGTAGCTCTCTGGGCACAGGGTGGAAAAATTATAAAATGGTTTCATAATGGTATTCCGCTGCCAAATACAGAGAAAATAATTAAAGTTAATGAGAGTGGAAAATATACGGTGATAGTTCAGGCAGATACACTTTGTCCTGCGCAAGATACCACAACTTTTGATTTAGAATTTTGGCCCAAGCCTAGAGCCTCTTTAAATATTGTTAGAGACACAGCTATTTGTATAGGTGATTCTTTGCGCCTGGAAGCAGGAGGAGGAAGGTTAATTGGCTATCTAAAAGATAATATTTTGTTGACGGATACAGTTTCTCCTCTTTACGTTAAAAAGGAGGGTATGTATCGGGTAATCGTACAGGGGGTGGCAGAATGTACAGTTCGTGATACTTCAAAGGCAATTCGAGTAAAAGTGTTATACCCTCCCTTGCCATTTGATCTGCCACAGGATACTTTATTGGAGCCTGGTCAAGTGCTTATTTTAACAGCGCCCGCTAGCGAAGGTGATAACATAGTATGGCACCCTGAGGGACAAAGCTCTCCAACCATAATAGTTACCCAGGCTGGCAAATATGTTTTGACCCTCTATAACCGTTGCGGGCAAGCGAAAGATAGCATAGAGGTAAAGTATAAAGACTTAAGAGAAGTTTCTGAAGTTTTTGTGCCTAATGTAATTACGCCTAATGACGATGGCATAAATGATAGTTTCAAAATTCAATTTAATTTTGTACCTACTTTTTATGAGCTTTCAATTTTCGACCGATGGGGAAAGCTAGTTTTTTATGCTAACCACCCTTCAAATTCTTGGCAGCCTGTAGGTTTGCCGGCAGGTGTTTATAATTATGTTCTCTCTTATCAGTTACTTCATTCCCCCAAAATTCAGAGGAAGGGTGTTATTACTGTGATTCGTTAGAAAAACGTCGATTATTTAGTTGAATGAAAATGTAAAAATGACAGCTGTTGTTGGGCACGGCTTAAAAGTTGATAGAGTAATACAAGCAGTACTCTAAAAACTTTAAAAATAAAATAAATAGAGAAAAAATTTTAGATAGAAAGTTAAGATACAAAAGAAGAGATAAACCAAATAACTTTTATTTGCTAGCTATGGATTATCAAGTGATTAGTGCATTTTTAGTACTTCTTAATCCTTTTGCTTTATTTCTTTACTTAAAGGGGATTATGGAAACCCTGAATGCCAAAGATTTTATTCAAGTACTAGTAAAAGCAAGTATTATTTCTTTCATTATCTATTTAATTTTTGCTGTCTTTGGCGAAACAATTTTTGTAGATATTTTCAGTATTCACTTTGATTCTTTTCGCATTTTTGGGGGGTTCGTAATCTTTTACCTTTCGTTTACTTTTGTTGTAAAGGGTGGTAAATCAATGATACGCCTCAAAGACAACTTAGATGATACTGCTTCCGAAATAGCAATGCCATTTATGGTAGGAGCTGGAAGTATATCGCTTTGTATTTTACTAGGGCATAATCAAAATGTGATTTTTTCTGCCCTCCATATTGCAATTCCGCTTATTCTAAATTTTTTGACTATTGTTAGCTTGAAGTACTTACGTAGTTTTATTGTGGAAAAGCTGGCCCAAAGTGCATTTGATAAGTATATGAGCATTATGGTGCGAGTAATGGGGTTTTTGATAGGTGGTGTAGGGGTGGATATGATGTTTCAGGGTATCACTAACTTATTAAAAACAGCCTGAGTTTCTGTAAATTCTATAGTTATAACACAGTAAGCTAGCCAATATGGCTAGCTTACTTTACTTTTTTAAAGTAAAGCAAGGCTATTGGCAAACATAATAGAAATGATTAAATTTACGAAGATGATGATACTAAGAGAAATGAAATCTAGACAACACTTATTGCTGGTCCTGGCTCTAATTGGTATAGGTGTATGTAGTCGTCTATTACCCCATCCCCCTAATTTTACGCCTGTTGGGGCAATCGCTCTATTAGGGGGCACTTATATTAAAGACAAAAGGTTAGCTTTTTCACTTCCGCTAGTTATATTATTTATCAGTGATTTATTTATTAGCGGCTTGCATTCGCAAATGCCATTTGTGTATCTCAGCTTTTTGATTATAACGGCTTTAGGTAGAGTAATTCTAGCTAATCGGGTTAGTACTTTTAGAGTTTTGGGCACTTCCCTACTAGGCTCAATTTTGTTTTTCATAATCACTAACTTAGGATGTTGGTGGCTTTTTTATGAGCATAGTGTAGCGGGTTTTTTATTGTGTTTTACGCTTGCTCTACCTTTTTTTACAAATACGATTTTAGGAGACTTATTTTTTGTTAGCTTATTTTTTGTTAGTTATTTTCTAGTATCTCGGAAGTTAAAGTTACTGGCTAATGTCGAATAAAAAATTAATCGAAGGAGTAGATTACTATATTAATGAGCAAGGACTTTTTGTTTTTACTGCCAAGTACCTAAAAGAAAGAGGATATTGCTGTGGCAGTGGGTGTAAGCATTGCCCTTATTCACGAGATGAATTTGAAAAAGCACGAGCACAAAAGAGAAAGTTACGGCTGGGTTTTTAGTGTACTTGCACTTTTGCTACAAGAATTTGGTAGATGAAAAAGTACCATTTACCATTAGATTGGTATTAGGCTTATTGCTTATAAGTTGTAATGATAAATCTTCAAGTGCTTTAGGTGAAAATAGATTTCTAGCCAAACAAATAATATATCCTTTTTGGGTAGAGGAAATTATGCAAATTGATACCCGCAAAACTCCGACTAATGGGCAGCATATCCATATCTTTCATTTTGCTAACAAAAGTAGTTCTCTTGAATATCGCTACCCCTCTTCCTACCATATGGAACTTTACAATTCTTCGTTACCTACCTCCCTATACTTAGTTAAGTTTCGCACACCTCTTATAAAAGAAGAGTATTTGCTATATAATCAAATCAAAAATTATTTGTTTTAAAAAGTAAACGGGAAGAATAAGTACTGCAATTAAAGTAGATGATACCAGAAAGATTTGCTATCTACGCAAATTGCTAGCACGAAGAAATATTATTTTTTAGTCTTTACTTAATGTGGCACCGGCAGGAATCGAACCTGCACCTGAAGTTCCGGAGACTTCCGTTCTATCCATTATACTACAGTGCCCTGATTTTTACAGCAAAAATAAGAATAAATTACTATAAAAAGTATAACATAGACTCAAATTAACTAAAAAAGAATTAATTTTTATAATGTAGACTTTTTAGGAGTTATAAAAGCACTTGTGCATATATAATTACGCTATACTCATTATTCCTTCGGGAGGATTCACTTAACGTTTTGTTTTTACTTTGCTATCAAAAGAGCAAGTAGGGGAGTACTCGTTATTTTTGATTTTGGTTTATTTATAAGTTTTAGCAAATTTTGTGGCGTGGCACTTGGAAAAGAATAAATTAGATAAATCATTTCCACATTATAATTAGAACTTTATAACCTTTTAAATTATGTCCAACAATGGAAGGTAGTGGTAAAATACAAGATTTAATTGATGCTAAGCTTTTGAGCGAAAGAAAAATATTTTTGTGGGGGCAGGTAGATGATGATTCGGCTAAACATGTGGTGGAGCGTTTACTTTATTTAGAGCTTCAAGAACCGGGTAAAGAGATTCAATTAATTATTAATAGCCCAGGAGGCTATGTGACATCGGGCTTTGCTATTTATGATACCATGAAAAGTATTAGTAGCCCTGTAGCTACTATCTGCTGTGGGTTAGCAGCATCTATGGGTTCTATTCTTCTTTCAGGAGGAACTAAGGGCCGTAGGTTCATTTTACCTCATGCTAGGGTAATGATTCATCAGCCTAGTGGCGCTGCAGCCGGACAGGCCGCAGATATCGAAATTCAAGTACAAGAACTTGTCAAAACTAAAAAATTAGGAGCCCAGATTCTAGCCGATAATTGTGGCCAACCACTAGAAAAAGTTATGTCAGATTTTAACAGAGACTTCTGGATGTCTGCTCAAGAAGCAATTGCGTATGGAATTGTAGATGTTCAAATTGACAAGTTAATTTAGTTTACTATGCATATCAGTTCACAGGGTGGGGGGTAATAAAAAGCCCCTTATACTTCTATTTTCTACTAAAAAATCCACACTTTTTTCTCTTTAAAGTAGATAACTTTAATTTATCAACATATTAGTTTTAGAAACCACTTCTTAAATTTGGCAATGTACCTAGTTGACACATTTACATTGCCATTTGCTATGCGCCTTCAAGATTGTATTATACATATACTTTTATCTGCCATTCGTAGTAATTATAGGGCAAGGGGAAAATTGTTAGTACTTTTCTTAGGCGGAGTGGTAGGCCAGGCTCTTATAGGAGTTGCTCAGCCTAGTAGTAGCGTTGGGTGGGAACCTCTTACCCGTGAGCAATTAATTGAACGCTATGCTAAAAATAAAGTGAGTGCTCAAAAGAAAAGTTATACCATTTCTTTTAATCCTACCGATGAAACTAATAGTGAAGTAATTTTTAATTTTAATGATAAGTCTCTAAAGCCTGTACAGTATTTTCGCTTTAGTTCGCGGCAGGAGTATTTTCAAATTTATAATCAAAAGTTTCCAGTTAAGGATCATCATGATGCTTCCCGATTTGAATTTTATCATATTCCTTTTAAGGGGCGTAATTATCTTTGCGCGCTTGGACATGTGTATGGCAGCATAAACTCCGGTATTAACTTAGTTACTTTTAATTTATTTGATATCACTAATCCCAAACAGATTAGGCATTATCGTAATTACAGTTTTGAAGGGCAAATTGAAAATGTTTGTAATATTGATAATGATAGCATTTTGGATTTTATAAAAATAGAAAAAACTCATGTAGCCAATCCTAAAAATTACTTGCCCGAGACAGTTCGAGTAAGGGACTGGTTTAAAGTAGAAACTTACAATTTTTTGAATAAGCCTCTCTGGCATAAATATAGAGACATTATTTACGCTTGCGATAGCAAAGATTCTAAATATTGGCCTATTAAGGCTGAAGGAAGTGTTCCTCCCACCAATGCTGCTACAGGAGGAGTAAAAAAAGCAACCCCCGGTCCTACTAGCAGTACTTCTAATTCAAATAATCCCCAGGAGGCGGCACTAGTTTCCTCTGACGAGGAGGGGGAGCCAAGCAGTGTACATGCTACTTCTGCTAAGGTAACCCCATCAAGTAATTTGGGGGCATCGTCTAGCTCCTCTTCTAAAAATTTGCAGCCCAAGGCTATATCTACTACTAGTAGCCCTTCTCTAGCAGCTGGTCCTAAACAAAAACCTAATCCTACTAAAACTGCTCCTAATTCTGTTTCCCCCTCTAAAGTAAGTAATGTCAAAAATACTAATCTTTTACCCCCTCCTGGTGCCTCTATGAAAATAAAAAATACTATCCACAAAACTTCTCAAAGTAATAAACAGAAAACCTCTAATTCTAACTCTAAAAAAGTGCCACCATCTACTATCCGTAGCAATACTAATGATGCAAAAAATGTCAATTCAGCAACTTCTGGCGGCATTTCTAGAGATAAAAAGTCAGTAGGAAGTTCTAATAACAAGTTCGAAAAAAAGCAATCTCCCCCTCACTCAAAATCTAAAGAAGAAAAGAAGCCTGAAGTGCGCTTTAATCCCCCAGTTGATACGCTAGGTTTTTATGTGCCGTAAGTAAGTGGCATTGATTCATTAAAAATGCGTTTTTTTCAGAATTCTCCTTTTTACACAAAGGGGAATTATTTTTTGTATGCTTCTTAGGCATATATGGTTTGGGAAAATAGTTTTTATCTTTGTAGGTATAGAAAAAAGTAGTAGCATGAATTTACTGAGTTTTGTGAGGTTCTTTTGTTTAGGCAACTTATTTGTGGGGGTAGTTTTTATTAATCTCCTTAAAGCTCAAAACGAAGCTAAAATGTTGCGCTTCCCTCATATCAATTCTACCCATATTGTATTTAGCTATGCTGGAGACTTATATTTAGTCTCGAAGAATGGAGGTATTGCCCGTAAGATAACCAGTCATATTGGTAATGAATTTTTTCCGCGATTTTCTCCCGATGGGCGTTGGCTTGCTTTTTCAGCACAATACGACGGTAATACTGAGGTGTATGTCATGCCTGCTGAAGGCGGAGTTCCAAAAAGGCTTACCTATACCCCTACCCTTAGCCGAGATGACCTTGCCGATAGAATGGGCCCTAATAACATTGTAATGACCTGGAAAAATGATAATAAAAGTATTATATATCGTTCTCGCAAGCAATCTTTCAATGATTTTAAGGGTCAGCTTTTTATTGCTTCTATAGATGGTGGTACCATTGGGGAACTCCCTTTTAGTGTGGGTGGTTTTTGTAGTTTTTCTCCTGATAATCAAAAGATTGCTTATAATCGAGTCTTTCGTGAATTTCGTACCTGGAAATATTACCAAGGGGGTATGGCAGATGATATTTGGGTGTATGATTTTGCCACCGAGAAAACACAAAACATTACTAATCATCGATCTCAGGATATTTTTCCTATGTGGTATCAAAATAAAATTTATTTTCTTTCGGATAGAGACCGAAGAATGAATCTTTTTGTATATGATATTGATACTAAAACTACCAAGAAGTTAACTCATTTTACGGATTTTGATATTAAATTTCCTGCCCTAGGCGCAAATGGAATTATTGTTTTTGAAAAGGGAGGTGAAATCTATACTTTTGACTGTAATACGGAAAAATATCAAAAGGTAACTGTTTATATTCAAGATGATCTGAATAGTCCTCGCGAGCAGCTAGTAGATGCTAGCAAAAACATTATGGGCTATGACTTATCCCCGGATGGAAATAGGGTTGTATTTAATGCTCGGGGTGAGCTTTTTACGGTACCAGCCCAAAAGGGCGTAACGCGTCATATTTTTCGCTCTGCCGGTTCTCATGAGCGAAGTCCTGTATGGTCGCCAAATGGTAAGTATATTGCTTTCATTTCTGATAGAACAGGAGAAGATGAAATTTATATCTTACCCCAAGAGGGAGGCATTCCTATTCAGTTAACTTCAGGGGGCGATACTTACAAGTATCGAATTATTTGGAGCCCCGATAGTAGAAAAATTCTTTGGAGTGATAAAAAAAATAGGCTCCTTTATGTAGACATTGAAACTAAAAAGACTACGCTAGTTACTCAGTCCCAAGTGTGGGAAATTACCAGCTTTGCTTTTTCGCCTGATAGCCGTTGGATTGCATATGCTGAGAATCAATGGCAATCTAAAACTCGAATTTTTCTCTATTCTGTAGAGGAAAAGAAAAGTGAACCTATTACCGAGGAATGGTACGATTCTACTAATCCCGTATTTAGTTCTGATGGTAAATATTTATTTTTTGTTTCTAATCGCGATTTTAATCCTATTTATTCTGCTACCGAGTGGAACCATGCTTATGTGGATATGGCTAAAATATATATTCTACCTCTACAAAAAGATACCCCTCATCCTTTTCCTCCCCAAAATGACGAAGTAAAAGTAAATATTGAAAACAAAATAGAAGAAAAAAAAGAAGAAAAGAAAGTTTCCGACGCTAAATCTTCAAAGGTAATTAGGGTAGACTGGGAGGGAATATTGAGCCGAAGTATTAGTCTACCTATTGCTGCGGGAAATTATTACAATTTACAAGTTAGTGAGAATAAAGTTTATTACTTTTATAGAACTTACAAGGATAAAAGAGCTACTCTCAAAGTTTTCGATCTAGAAACTAAGCAAGAAACTGAGTTGGGGCAGTGGGATAACTTTATACTTTCTCTGGATGGAAAAAAGATTCTGCTAGCGGATAAAAATTCTTTTTCAGTGCAGCCTGTTCCTACTCCCTTCAAAGGAGGAAGTCAACCACTAGCTTGGAAGGATCCTATAGACCTTTCGGGCTTAGTGTTTTTGCTGGATAAAAAGCAAGAGTGGAAGCAGATTTACTGGGAATCCTGGCGTCAAATGCGAGATTTTTTTTATGCGCCTAATCTACATGGTGTTAATTGGCGCACTATAGGCGAGCATTATGCTACTTTGCTGCCCTATATTAACCATCGTAATGATTTAACTTATCTGATAGGTGAATTAATAGGAGAATTAAACTGTGGGCATGCCTATGTGGGGGGCGGAGATCGGCCCTCTATTCCTATGGCAAACATGGGAATGTTAGGAGCGCAATTTGAGAAAAGTCAAAAATATGGGTACTTTCAGGTAAAGAAAGTTCTTAAGGGAGCGAATTGGAATCCTAAATTACGCTCTCCCCTTTCTGAAATAGGGGTAGAAGTAAAAGAAGGGGATTATATTATTGCTATTAATGGTCAACCTACTAATGAATTAGCAGATATTTATATGGCCTTAATTAATACGGCTGGTAAAACGGTAGAGATTTTAGTGAATAAAGAGCCTACTCCAGATAATGCACGCAAAGTGTTGGTTACCCCTATTGAGGATGAAAGTCAGCTATATTACTACGATTGGGTGCAGACAAATATTGAAAAAGTAGCTAAAGCCACTAATAATCAAGTGGGCTATTTACATATTCCCGATATGGGTCCTGAAGGGCTTAATGAGTTTGTGAAATATTTTTATCCCCAGCTCAATAAAAAAGCGCTAATTATTGATGATAGAGGAAATGGTGGTGGAAATGTATCCCCTATGATTATAGAGCGTCTTCGTAGAGAGCTAGATATGGTTTTAATTGCACGTAATTCTAAGCCTACTACTAGCCCTGCACAAATGCTCCTGGGGCCCAAGGTTTGCCTAATTGACCAGTATTCGGCTTCTGATGGCGATCTTTTCCCCTGGCGATTTAAATACTATAAATTAGGCACTGTAATTGGAGTACGCTCTTGGGGGGGAACGGTAGGTATTCGCGGGTCTTTACCCTTTGTCGATGGGGGTAATCTTTCTAAGCCTGAGTTCTCTCGCTATGATGTTAATGGCAAAGAATGGATTATCGAAGGATATGGAGTAGACCCCGATATTGAAGTTCGTAACGACCCAGCTTTAGAGTACAAAGGAATAGATGAGCAACTTAATAAAGCAATCGAGGTTATTTTAGAAAAACTTAAAACCGAGGCAAAAGAATTGCCGCCCCCGCCTCCTTACCCCGAAAGGTAAATTGCGGGGACTTAAGCTTAATTTAATAGGGACTAGCAAATAATTGCTCTAGCCAGATATCTGCCTCCTCAACGTAACGAATGTATTGAGGTCCACTATTTTCATAAATAAGACGGGCTGCTTTAACATAAGCCATTGCCTCTCCAATCCTTCTATATCGCCAATAAATGCTAGCGATTTCCATTTGCAAATCGGCTTTATCAGGATGAGTATAGCTCGGGAAAAGTGGAAGCTCCTCTAGCAGCTCTATCATAAGAGAGAGCCCTTTTTGCACCTGGTGATTTTGCAAATAATAGTTTGCAAAAGAGCGTTTAACTAAAATATAAGGTACAAATTCTTTCTTCTCCTTCCAGGTTTTAAGTTGGTTTTGTACGCGTTCCTCTAAAGTTTCTAGGTATTGCTCCAAAGCTATCCTGTCTTCGGCAGCAAGCAAATCTGGGTTGCCATTTGCTCCCTTCCAGTGGAGGTAGTTATTTACAAGTCCGATATGCGCTTGCCAATGATGAATTTGAAGATCTCCCTCTCTACCATCAGTAGTATTAATAATTTCCATGAAAAAAGGATATTCTACATATTCTTCACTTTGGGGTGGAATAAAGCGCATAGCGACGCGATTCCATTCTATTAAAAGCTCTAAGAGAAGGATATTATCGGGGTCTTGAGCTAGTGCCAAATCCAGCGTTTGGCGCGCAAAATTTAATTGCTCTAAACTTTCTTTGAAGGCATTTGTGAAAATTAAAATACGAATATAATCAAATAAGTCAATTAGATTGGTTGGGTTCGCCACTTGCGCAGGCTCCAGCCCTTTGAATTGGGCTTTGTAGCCTTCAAGGCGTGCAACGATTTCCTTTTCGTTAAGGTCTTCTAGAGATTCGTTTAGTTTGTTAAGCATGTTTTAGTAAATGAAAAGAATACAATATACGTAGATTTAAAGATATATCTTGAATCTTTTAAAGTTAAAAATACTTTTTACGATAATGTAAATGACAAAAATAAAATTATAAGTGAATCACTTCGCCATAAGCATCTGCGGCAGCTTCCATAATTGCTTCAGACATGGTAGGGTGGGGGTGAACGGATTTGATAATTTCATGTCCTGTAGTTTCTAGTTTTCGGGCAGTAACTACCTCCGCTATCATTTCTGTTACATTGGAGCCTAGCATGTGGGCGCCTAAAAATTCTCCATATTTAGCATCAAAAATTACTTTTACAAATCCTTCCTTTTTACCGGCAGCGCTTGCTTTACCGGAGGCAGTAAATGGGAATTTCCCTACTTTAATTTGATATCCTGCTGCAATAGCTTTTTGTTCAGTGTAGCCCACAGAAGCCACTTCTGGCTGGCAATACACACAATTAGGAATATTGTTATAGTCCAAAGGTTCTGGATGATGTCCTGCAATTTTTTCAACGCAAATAATTCCTTCGGCTGAAGCTTTGTGTGCTAAAGCTGGGCCATGAACAATATCGCCAATAGCATAAATTCCTGGCACGTTGGTTTGATAATACTCGTTTACTTTAATTTTTCCATTTTCTGTTTTTACACCCAGTTTATCTAATCCAATTTCTTCTAGGTTGGCTACTACTCCAACAGCTGAAAGCAATACATCTGCCTCTAAAGTGAGTACTCCTGTAGGAGTTTCGATTTTGGCCTTAACCCCATTTTCTTGTTTATATACTTCTACAACTTTAGAGGAGGTTAAAATTTCAATACCATTTTTTTTGAAGATACGCATTAATTGTTTGGATACGTCCTCGTCTTCAGCAGGTAAAATGCGATCCAGGTATTCAATAACAGTTACTTTTGTGCCCAAAGTATTATAGAAATAGGCAAATTCTGTACCTATAGCGCCAGAGCCCATTATGAGCATGGTTTTAGGAAGGCTAGAAAGTGTCATGGCTTTGCGGTAGCCAATGATTTTTTGATCATCTATTTCCATTCCGGGAAGAGAGCGAGCACGTCCCCCTGTAGCGATGATAATATGAGGGGCCGAAAAAACCTCTGCAGAGCCGTTATCATAGGTAACTTGCACTTCGCCCGGTTTTATTAATTTACCAAAGCCCTTGAGTACTTGTATACGGTTTTTGCGGAATAGGAATTGTATTCCTCTGCTCATTCCGTCGGCAACATCGCGGCTACGTTTAATAATTGCACTAAAATCTACTTTTACATCACCAACATGAAAACCATATTCACTGGCATGATTAAAGTAGTCCATTACTTCGGCACTTTTTAAAAGTGCTTTAGTAGGAATACATCCCCAGTTCAAACATATACCTCCTAGATTTTCTCTTTCTACTACTGCTGTTTTCAAACCCAATTGTGATGCTCGTATAGCTGCCACGTATCCACCGGGGCCGCTACCTATTACTATTAAATCATAATTTTTCTCCATTTTATTGCTTCAAGCTAGTGTTTGACCATTTTCAAGATGCTCTTATACAAAAATAAAATTTTTTCAAGCTACTTACTATAGTTAGTTTTAATCTTTGCACGAAGTACCTATCGGGCAAGTTTTTAAATCAAAAATGGCATGCTTTATGCACGCCATTTTTGATTTAGTTTTGATTTAAAAAACTTTAGTTTATTATTCATCGTCTCCAGAGGCACCTATAAGTTGAAATACGTAGTAGGCTAACATTGATAAAGAGCCTATTGCCGCTACTACATAAGTCATCGCTGCCCAAAACAGAGCATCCTTAGCCATATCTTTTTCTTGCTGATTTACAATTCCACGCTCCGTCATCCAGGCTAGTGCTCTGCGACTAGCATCAAATTCGACTGGAAGAGTAACGAGGCTAAATAAAGTCATTATACTATATGCTCCTACGATTATCCAAAGAATAATATGAATAGGAATAGTATTGTAGAGCATAAAGCTTCCTACAAAACTAAAGAGCATAATTATATTTAGGATAGTAGCACTTGCATTTTGCAAGGGCACAAGGGCACTTCGAAACTGCAGCATACTATAAGCAGTAGCATGCTGCACAGCATGACCACATTCATGAGCTGCTACTGCTACCGAAGCCGCAGAACTGCCATAGTAAACAGATTCACTTAAGTTTACGGTTTTTTCTAATGGATTGTAATGGTCTGTTAATTCGCCTGGTACACAGGTTACTTGCACATCATAAATTCCATAGCTTTTTAACATCATCTCTGCCGCTTCTTTGCCTGTTAGACCTGAATGAAGTCCTACTTGTGAATACTCTTCAAATTTGCTTCTTAATCGTGCACTTACAAGCCAGCTAATGATAAAAACAGCACCTAAAATAATCCAGTATAACATAACCTTCAGTAGTTTTTGGGTAGTAGTAAATTACTGTTCTTTAATTGAACAATAGATTAAGGTTACAAAGTTGTGAAATATGCTTATATAATACGTATAAAGGTTGATTAAGTTTTTAAATAGTAAAGTAAGGTAGAGTTTGAATTAAAACTAAGAATGCTTAATCTACTATAAAACAAGGGAAAGAATGAAAAAATTTGCAAAGCAATTTTTTACCATGTGATGTTTATTTAGGTAAGAGATGGATTTCGGCAAGCATGCAACGAGCACTTCCGCCTCCGAATTTTTCGATAGTGTACAATGGGGCTGTAATTAGCTTACCATAACGTGCTAAAGTTTTGATTTGTGTATTGTTTAAAGACTTAAGCGCTTGCTCCGAAAGTACAATAAGATGCTCATTGAATCGATTTTTAATTTCTAGCAAGTTGCCAGCAAAGCTGCGCATTTGTTCGAAGGTTAAAGGTATAATTTCTTTACCTGTGGCTTCCAGCTTTTGAATTACTTTATTTCTGTCAAATATATCTGTAATAGAATCAACTACAATTACTGCAAAATGTTCCCCTACGCTCATCATTACATTAGTATGATATATGGGCTGCCCTAATGGGTCAGTCGCTTCAAAAGAGATAAGCTCGTACCCCATTTTTTGCGCCCAGGTTTGTAATAGAATCAGGTGTGTACGAGGCGATAAGCAAGCATACGCAATATAATTAGGGCGATCTAATACTAGGCTCCCTGTTCCTTCTAAAAAAATGTTATCGTTAGCCCAGGAAGTGTAGTCCCACACTTGATATACCTGATACTTTTGCTTCAGCATTTCAACGATGTCTCGTCGTACTTCTTCCCTTCGGTTAAGAGCAAACATAGGATACAATACTATTGTTCCGTCTATGTGGGTTGTGATCCAATTATTAGGGAACAAAGCACAGGGTTTTACGGGCGTAGGAGTATCTTCTATTACGAGGGTATCCACATGGTTTGCTTCCAGTACTCGTTGTAATCCTTCAAATTCTTGAAGAGCTGCCAAGTGAATAAGCTTTGCATTGCCGTTGAAATCAGCGTTACTTTGAAAAGCATTGGTGCCCGCTGTTTGTTCGTTAAAGCCAAAGTTGGCTGGTCGAATAAGAAGAATATTGGCCGTACATTGGGGCTGTAGGGTTCGATGGGTACTATTTTTATTTTCTGTAAATTGCATATCTTCCATGGTTGTTATAGGTTTAATGGAGATTCACGGAGTAAAGGCATAGTCATGCAGCGCGAGCCTCCTCTTGCTCGGGAAAGTTCAGCAGAGGGGAGAAGAATTAAAGTATTTTCAAGGGTATCAGGGTTCAATTCTTTATTTTCAAATTTTTCAAGTAGTTCTTGTACTTCAATTATTCGAAAGCCTTCTTTTTCAAAGCTCTCGGCAGTTCGGGTGTTCCTGTCGTAGCCGATTACTACTCCTTCTTTTAAGGCTACTACGTTGCAGGAGTCGGTCCACTGCTCCCTTTGTCCGTAAGGGAAAATATTCCCTCCCGAATAGATGAATCGTGTTTTTTCTTTTGAGTGTAATTCATTTTCACTGATATCTTCCAATAAATCTTCTAGATAAGCAAAATTACGAGGACAATCTTCTTTACCTTTTTCAAATTGGGTGATAACTACTTTTTCGGAGGTGATTTGGATAGGTAAGTATTGTTGGTGGAATTCTGCTTCTTTTTTAGCAATGCCCGCCCGTGTGAAAGCATCAAATATTACCCAGATATTGCGTTTCACTTGTGTGAAGATAGTATCTATGTGCATGTATAGTCTCTTTTTGGGTATTTGAATTACCGTAATTTTTTTGACTAGGTCTTTTTGAAATAGAGTACTAATAATTTGATTTACTGCGTAGGCTGAAGTTCTTTCACTGCATCCTACTAAAAGGTGATCTGGAGTAGGTATCATAAAATCGCCCCCTTCGAGCGTGAGCTTGTTTGCATTTTTTTCTTTGTTAGTAAGTAAAAAATATTGTTGACTGTCCTGAATTTCAATGATTTTATCTCGATATTCGGCAAAAAAAGGATGGTGATAAAAAATATACTTTACAAGTAGTTGTTCCCTTAGCCGAGCAAGTTTGGATGGTTTATTGAGAAGAATATGGTCTTTGATTACGATACCTACGTCTCGAGTAAATATAAAGTTGATAATAGGATTAAAAATTAATTGATTCCCAGGTAAGGATCCTGAAATAAGGGTATTAGCTAGTTCTTTAGGTTGTAGTTTTAATAGAGACTGTTGTAGGGCATAAGACTTAAACTCAATAGCACATACTGCTGCTACTAAAGAACTTTTTACCCATTCTTCTTCTAGGATATCACTCAGTAATTTTTGGGGGTCTAGAACTTTGGTAGAATTAAAGTAGTCGGGATGGCTAGGCTTATAAAAATTTCTGTTATTATGAGGAGCGTCTATTTCTGCGATTTTGCCGGCTACTTTTTCCCTATCTAAAAAGTAAAGCAAAAGCTTAATAAAATAATCATATTCTTGCCTTCGCATAGTTTCTAGGTGTATAATATCGTCAAATAGCCACTCTCGAGCTTTTGAGGGAATTACTTTTCCCAAGCCGCTATCTGGGCTGTGAATGATTACTCGCTTTAAGGTTCCTATTTCAGAATCTATATATATATCTTTATCCCTTGAGTTGGATTGCATATAATTTTTTTAAGTTTTCAATATTTTAAGTTTTACTCAATTTTTGGTAAGATACAAAAGATTCAATAAAGGCAAAAAACAAAATTTTTATGGTTAAGGCAAATTCATTAGAAGTACAGATAGATTTACTATAGCTAAATTTCAAGTTAAGCATATGAAGCTACATTAGCTATGAGCTTATTGCTAAGTAAAGAATAGATTTATTCTGTCTTGTTGAATAAAATTTGTAAATTAGAAATTTAAATATTGAAAATTATAAACGATGGGATTATTAACGAATCGGGTAGTATTAGTAACAGGCGGTTCTCGAGGAATTGGGAAAGCAATAGTGGAAACTTTTGCGAAGGAAGGGGCGGTAGTGTTTTTTACTTATGCTCAGTCGGTGGAAAAAGCTCAGCAAATAGAAGGTGAAATGCGAGCTCATGGTTTCCAGGTTACTGCTTTTCAAGCAAATGGCTGTGATGCAGCCCAAGTAGAAAATGTTATTAACCATGTAGTGGAAACTACAGGTAAAATTGATACAGTGATTAATAACGCAGGAATTACTAAAGACAATATAGTGCTTCGCCTTACAGAAGCTCAATGGGAAGAGGTAATGAATACAAACCTGAAAAGTGTTTTTCTTTATACTAAAGCGGCGGCAAAAGTAATGTTAGGGCAAAAATATGGTAATTTCATCAATATTAGTTCAGTGGTAGGAGTAGCAGGGAATGCGGGCCAAAGTAATTATGCGGCTAGTAAAGCAGGAATTATTGGCTTTACGCGCTCTGTTGCTAAAGAGTTAGCTTCTAGAAATATTCGCGCTAATGTAATTGCGCCAGGCTACATTTCTACAGAAATGACGCAAGCTATTTCTGAAGAAGCTCGAAAAAAATGGGAGGAGTCAATCCCCTTGGGGCGTGCCGGAACTCCTGAAGAAGTGGCTAGGGTAGCTCTATTCCTAGCTTCCGACCTAGCTTCCTATGTCACTGGTAGTGTTATTTACGTAGATGGGGGTAGCCATATAGCTTAAAGTAACCACATACCACAGCTTAAATTATTTTGATGCCTAGTTTAAGAATTTTGCACCAAGGTAAAATACTAGTTCCCCAATTGAATAATCCTATTAGCTTGGCTATTCCCTTAAACTTTGATGGCCAGCAGCCTAATCATTTTGATGCTCCTTATGCGATGAGCCATGCTTACCAAACTAACAACTTCATAGGAGATGTTCAAAAAGGAGGTAGTTGCAATGTAAAAACTATCATTTTTACTCCCCATTGTAATGGCACCCATACAGAGTGTGTGGGGCACATTACTTATGAAAAAGTTTCGATACATTCGGTATTTCATCTTCCTTTATGCTTAGCACTATTGATTTCAGTTGAGCCCCAAAAAGCAATTACTACGCGGGAACCCTATACTCCTCCCTTAGCTCCTGAAGATGAGGTAATTACTCTGGAAAAAATCCAAGGAGCAATTGAAAAAGCAGCTAAAGAAAAAGTGAAAGCCTTAATTGTACGAACTTTGCCTAATTCTGAAGAAAAAAAAGTAAGAAAATATAGTCAGCAGTTGCCCACTTTCTTTACTCGCCCTGCTATTGAAGCCATTAGTCAACTGCCTATTCTACATTTACTAGTAGATTTCCCTTCTATAGATAAAATGTACGATGAGGGTAAACTTACGGCACATCATATTTTTTGGGGGGTAGAGGAGGGTGCAAATAGTTTAAATGTTCAGGTGAAACTGCATCGGACAATAACCGAAATGATTTATGTACCAGAAAATGTACCTGATGGTCTATATCTATTGAATTTGCAGGTTGCCCCCTTTTTGAGTGATGCTGCTCCCGCTAATCCTATTATTTTTACTTTAAAGTACTTAAAATGAATAATCATTATTTAGTAGTAGATTGTGGTTCTACTAAGGCTGATTGGCGAGTTTTTGATACTACCCAAGTAGTAGAGGGTGTAGGGTCGGTGGGTTTTAATCCATCTATTGAAAAGCCTGAAGATATAAAGGAAATCATAGCCTTGCGGGTGGTGCCTAAGTTTCAAAAGTATACTTTAAATCAAATTTTTTTTTATGGAGCGGGCTGTAGCAGTGCTTCTATACAGCATTTTATGCAGATATTGCTGCATGAAATATTTCAGACTCCTGTTTCCCAAATATATGTTGCAGAAGATCTAATGGGAGCTGTATATGCAACAGCGGAGGAAAGGGCAGGAATTGTAGCTATTTTGAGTACGGGCTCCAATTCTTGTTATTTTGAAAATGGCAAGATAGTAGAACAATGGGGGGGAAACGGCTACTTGTTAGGAGACGAGGGAAGTGGTGCAGATATGGGTAAAAGACTCCTTAAAGGGCTACTAGATAAAAAGTTTCCTTCCGAAATTGAAAGAGAGCTTCAAAATTATACACAACTGCCCCTAAAAGAATTAAGGCAGGCAGTTTATGCTCATAAGACTCCTAATCGTTTTTTAGGAAGCCTATCGTACTTTATTTTTCAACTGCAAACCCACCCCACTATAAAGCAACTTATTCGAAATGCATTTGAGGATTTTTTAAAGACTGCTCTTTTGAACTACAAGCAGCATGCAGAAGTTCCAACTTATTTTATAGGCTCTATTGCCTGGTATTTTCAAGCTCATCTTCTTGAGGTATTACAAGAATATAATTATCCCCCTCCTCGAAAAATTATTCATAAGCCTATCGAGGAATTAGTTGCTTTTCACCAAAAGCAATTTCAAATGAATAGAAAATTAGTCTAAAAGATTACAATATTAGTAGTTTGCTCCTATTTGTTTTTTATGAGGCATAAAAGAATTTATATAATTTTGAGAATCTAATATTCCCAATCAATAACATTTATAATTTTTTGCCGTAAAACGATTTATTAAATGCAATAAAAACCAAAGTTTATGGATAAAATAATATGAAAGCTATTTATCCGCGTTTAATACAAGTATACACAGACTTATATTTTCTAAAAATCTTTTTTACGGAACTAAGAGATTTAGCAATTACATGTACCGATGAGAAAGCAAAAATTTGGCATAATTTTTTCCAATTTTTACTCAAAGGACCTATAGAACTTATTAGCTTACAAACAGGAAGGAAAATACAAAAGACGGATATCATTCACTTATTCGACATCCCGGGGTATGCAACAGCACTTCAAGAAGAGCTGAATATTACACCCGAAAATTACGTTTATCCTCCTAACTATGATTTTCATTATATAAAAGCTCCTTATGCCATTATATTAGCTAATTGGGAGAATGAGTTAATCAAGCAACTTACTTCAAAGTTTGGAATGCCTTTTATAAATCCTGATACTTTTTTTGAAAAATGGAAAAAATTTTCTTTCGAGGGTCTTATCAGAAACATAGACCTAAAAACAGAACCTAAAAAGCCTGGCGAAACTTATAAGCCCCCCTTTGATGTGTGGGAAGAATTTTCCAATTTCTCTCATACGTGTCATTCTGCTATTATAGTAGATCCTATGATTTCTACTTGGATTTTACAAACATTTGCCTTAAATATTCTCCCTTTAATTAAAAACTTTATCCCTAATGACTATGCTACGCATATAACTTTAATTTATTTAGAAAAAAGTACCCAGAGTAAAGATAGGCGCATCCATACTGAAGAAATTTATGAATTTTTGAAATCAAAATTTCCGCACTTTGATTTTAGCGTAGTTTGCTTTCTTCCCTATCTTTTTGATGTGGATACAGAAGTAAGAATTCAACAAATTCTAGAGGAGCGATTTATCGCTACTCCTCTGTTAAGCGTCAGTAGCCCTAATTCTTTGGATTTATACCGTGGAGGCTATACGGGAGTTTCGTTTATTAACAAAAGTATCTTACTGAATTTTCATCCTATTCTCGATTTTCAGGGTAACTACCTGGAGTCTAGTTTGCAAAAACTAGAAAATTATCGAGAACTTATAGAGTTGCGCGAAATTCATCCCGAAAAAGTAATTGTTTTTGGCGAGCCGGAAAAAAATAAACTTCTTTATCTATAAAAATGAAGCTATCTAATGACTAGATAACGAGCTATATTATGCCAAAGCCAGTGCTACACGCTCCTTTTCCCATTCTATTTTATCTATTACCACATCTACTACATCTCCCACTTCTAATAATGCCAATGGATTTTTTATAAAACGTCCATTTTTACTCATTTTCGAGACATGTAGAAGGGCATCATTTTTAAGCCCGATATCAACAAAGGCACCAAAATCTACTACATTTCGAACTGTGCCTTTCAATACCATTCCTTCTTTCAGATCTTCTAATTTTAGTACGTCAGAGCGCAAAATAGGTCCCGGAATATCTTCCCTGGGGTCTCTACCAGGCTTAGCTAGATTCTGGACAATTAAATCAAAAGTAGGCTCATCTAGGTCTACAATCTGTATAATTTCTTTTTTCTTTTGGGGAGAAAGAGTTTGGAGAGCTGCACTGAGTAGTTTGAAGTTAGATGGCTCTATTTTAAAAAGTTGTGCTAATTTTTGTACATGTTCATAAGCTTCGGGGTGGATACTGGTATTATCTAGAGGATTTTTGCCGTTTCGAATTCTTAAAAAGCCGGCACATTGTTCAAAGGTTTTTTCTCCAATGCCTCGAACCTCAAGTAATTCTTGGCGGCTTGTGAAAGGGCCATTTTGAGTTCGGTACTTTACAATCTCTTCTGCCAACCGCTGATTTAAGCCCGAAACAAAAGAAAGAAGCTGCACAGAAGCAGTATTTAGCTCTACACCCACTTCATTTACACATGATTCAACTACTGCTTCTAGTTCACTAGCTAGGAGCGCTTGGTCTACATCATGTTGATAAAGACCTACTCCTAATGACTTAGGATCTATTTTGACAAGTTCTGCTAAAGGATCCTGTACGCGGCGAGCAATGCTGATATTACCGCGCTGAGCTGCATCTAGGTGGGGAAATTCTTTCTTAGCAATTTCCGAGGCTGAATATACTGAAGCTCCTGCCTCGCTTACAATTAAGTATTTTACATTCAGATTATTTTTTTGAATAAGATTAGCGATAAAAATTTCAGTTTCGCGGCTTGCTGTTCCGTTGCCTATTGCAATAAGCTTTACTTGGAAACGTTCTATTAAACTGAGTATAGTTTGCTCGGCTTCATTTACTAGGTTCTTAGGGGGGGTAGGATAAATTACGTCTCCACAAAGGTAAGTGCCTTGCTCATCTACTATTGCTACCTTACAGCCAGAAGCGTAACCCGGATCTATGCCCATTACTACCACGCCGGCGATGGGTGGCTGTAAAAGAAGATTACGTAAATTTTGTGAAAATATCTTCACTGCATGTACGTCAGCGACTTCTGTAAGCATCTTGCGAATTTCTCTTTCTAGCGAGGGCTTAAGGTAGCGGCTGACCGCTAATTCGATAGCTCCACAATATTCTTGGTAAAAAAGTAAATTTTTTTTCAGGTCTAAAGTTCTCTCAATATAGCTAAGCATTTCTTGCTCGGGTGCGGAGATATTTACTGATAAAATCCCTAGCTGCTCACCACGGTTAATTGCAAGAATTTGATAAGGCTTAATTTTAGTTAGCTCTATAGTGAAACCGTCGTAAATGTCAAATTTGAAAGCATCTTTATGGTCAGTTTTCTTCTTAGAGGAGTGAATTTTCCCTTGGTTCTGAAGCACGTTTCTTAAATAAGCTCTGATTTTGGCATTTTCTGTAATTTCTTCTGCTAAAATATATTGGGCTCCCTGTATTGCTTCTTTGCGAGTACATATTTCACCGTTGATGAATGAACGTAGGATTTCATCTTTATTACCACTAGTGGCAGTTTTGAATATTTCTGCTAGGGGGCCTAGGCCTTGTTCTAGAGCTATGCTGGCTTTGGTTTTACGTTTAGGCTTATAGGGAAGATACAGGTCTTCGAGTTCAGTAGCATCGTCGCAAAGTTCTATTTGTCTTTTTAATTCAGGGGTAAGTTTTCCCTGATCTTCAATTGTGCGTAGAATTGTATTTTTCCTATCTAAAAGTTCTTTATAATATCCAAGTGTTTTTTGAATTTGACGGATTTGATCCTCGTCCATATTTCCTGTTTGTCCCTTTCTATAGCGCGCTATGAAGGGAACAGTACAGCCCATTTCTAGTAGTTGAACAGTGGCGTTTACTGAAGCATAGGGCAATTGGGTGCGCCGAGCAATATTTTGTACCAGTACTGTTCTTTCTACTTGTAACATTTTTGACTTGGTTAAAATCAGACTATAGACCCATTAACCTACAAAAATCAAAAACTTTTAGGCAATAGCCAAATTAAACAATACACAATTGCTAGTGCAAAAATACTCTGCGGTTGCTTAGCTACTCTTATACTTACCTGTAACTTGTTAATTGTGAAGTTTATGATAAGGATTAAATTATGAATTCTAAAGATTAAAGATATTTTGGATAATTATCTAAGCCGATAGTTTTATTCCTAAATAAGTGTCGCAATTAATAATATCTGCAGTAGAGAGGCGAAAAAATCATTTACAAAAGTTTAAAACTTAAGAGTAAAAAACGTTATCTTGAATAAAAAAGTAATAAAAAGGTTGTATATGGAATATCAATACATTTTGGTAGAAACTACTTCTTATACAGGCGTTTTTTTAATTCGTTTAAATCGTCCTAAGGAACTGAATGCGCTCAACCGTAGAGGAATGGAGGAGCTTGTACACGCGATGCAAGTTTTGGATGCTGATTCCAGCTGTGTTTGTATAGTATTAACTGGAAATGAAAAAGCTTTTGCAGCAGGAGCTGATATTAAGGAAATGGCTAATAATACTGCCATAGATATGCAAAAAATAGATCAATTTACTCGTTGGGATATGCTTAAAAAAATTAAAAAGCCGATCATTGCAGCAGTAAGTGGTTTTGCGCTAGGAGGTGGCTGTGAATTAGCAATGCTGTGTGACATGATAATTGCTAGTGAAAGTGCGCAATTTGGACAGCCAGAAATTAAAATTGGTGTAATGCCTGGTGCAGGCGGTACTCAACGTCTTACTAGGGCGGTAGGTAAGGCACTGGCTATGGAAATGGTTCTTACAGGACGTTTTATTTCAGCCCAGGAGGCGCTAAGAGCCGGCTTAATTAATAAAATAGTACCTACTGAAATTTATTTACAGGAGGCTCTAAAATTTGCAGCTGAAATTGCCAAAATGCCTCCTCTTGCTCTCCAATTAGCTAAAGAAGCTGTGTTGCGTTCTTTTGAAACCTCTTTAGAAGAAGGTTTATATTTTGAACGTAAAAATTTTTATCTCCTATTTGCTTCAGAAGACCAGAAAGAAGGAATGCAAGCTTTTGTTGAAAAGCGCCAGCCGCAGTGGAAGGGACAATGATAAGAATAACAGTGAAGGAACATATATTAAACAAATGGCCTTGCTTTTTAGCAGGGCTCTTATTTTTTTATGCTATCGCTAGAGAGCAAAATAATTTTGTAGTTTTATTAAGTTTTGGCTAAGCTTATTTATGTATGATAGAAGATATCGAAAAAATTGAGCTAGGGTTAACATATGATGATGTTTTATTACAACCTGCTGCTTCTGAAGTCTTACCTTATGAGGTTGACGTCTCTACTTTTTTAACCCGTGATATAAAACTCAACATTCCAATCCTCAGCGCAGCAATGGATACCGTCACGGAATATCGCATGGCAATCGCCATGGCCTCAGCAGGAGGGTTAGGAGTAATTCATAAAAACATGTCTATTGAGCAGCAAGCAGACCAAGTCCGTAGAGTAAAGAGATATGAAAGTGGGTTAATTGTAGACCCCATTACTCTTTCCCCTGAAGATACTTTGAAAGAAGCATTTCGCTTGATGCAAGAATATAAAATTGGAGGAATCCCTATCGTTGATAAATCTCGTAAACTGGTAGGAATTATTACTAACCGCGATATTCGCTTTCATGAACCTTCTTCTGAAATACCTATTGAAAAAGTAATGACTTCCACAAATTTAATTACTGTGCCCGAAGGAACTACCTTACCCGAGGCACAAGAAATACTGAAAAAAAATAAAATTGAAAAACTACCAGTGGTAGATAAGCAGGGCCGCTTAGTAGGACTTATTACTTATAAGGATATTCTGAAGCGTAAAGACTACCCTTTGGCTTGTAAGGATGAGATTGGGCGCCTTAGGGTGGGCGCAGCCGTAGGTATTGCTGTAGATACCCTAGATCGAATTGAGGCTTTGATTAAAGCTGGAGTAGACGTTATTTTTATTGATACTGCTCATGGCCATTCTTCTAGGGTCTTAGAAATGCTTCGTACCATAAAAGCCACCTTCAAGGGTTTATCTGTAGTAGCGGGTAATATTGCTACCAGGGCAGGTGCCCAAGCCTTGGCAGAAGCAGGTGCTGATGGTATAAAGGTAGGAGTAGGCCCTGGTAGTATTTGTACAACTCGCGTGGTAACGGGGGTAGGAGTTCCTCAATTTTCTGCTATTTTAAACGCTGCAAAAGCTGCGCGTGAATATGCTATACCCCTGATTGCAGATGGGGGAATCAAATATAGTGGAGATATTACAAAGGCTTTAGCCGCAGGTGCTCATTCAATTATGACAGGTAATTTGCTAGCGGGAGCGGATGAAAGCCCGGGAGAAACAATTATTTATGAAGGAAGAAAATTTAAGGCTTATCGTGGCATGGGCTCTATTGAGGCAATGCAACAGGGAAGCAAAGACCGCTATTTTCAAGACGTGGAGGAAGATATAAAAAAGCTTGTACCCGAAGGAATTACAGGACGTGTGCCTTACAAAGGAACAGTAGCTGAAATTATTTATCAACTAATTGGTGGATTAAAGGCAGGAATGGGATACTGTGGTGCTCCTAATATTGAAGCTTTACAGAAAGCTAAATTTATTCGAATTACAGGAGCAGGGTTATACGAAAGCCATCCTCATAGTATTCAAATTACAAGTGAGTCTCCTAATTATTCTCGTAGTTAAAAAAAAAATAAAAAGCAGTAGCCTAAGCTAACTACTGCTTTTTATTTTAGTTTTGAGAAACAATTAAAGGAATAAACTTTCGACTTTTATCTAAATTGAGACTTAGAATATATATTCCTGGAGATAGGGAAGGTAAGCGGAACTTTAAAAGATTTTTTTGCTCCTCTTCCAGCTCTAATTTGGAAGAAATTACTTTTCCAAGACGATCAATAAGTGTAATGCTATTTAGTTGACTGCTCGAAGGTATTTCAAGCCAAAAGTAATTTTGGGCAGGATTAGGAAAAATACTAACATTTAATTCTAAATTATTCTTAGGTAGAAAGTTAGGCTCTGTTCGAAACGTATAAATGACTGAAAAATTAGAAAATGTGTCTTTACAAAGGCTTCGTACTCGAAATTCGTATGTTTGACCCTCTATGTAATTGGATAATACTACCACGTTAGTATCCGTGCGTATAATATTACTCCAGGGGGTATCCCTTATGCGGTAAGCATATTCGTAAGCATTGGCTTGCTCTACTTTATGCCAAAAAAGTAAATAATGCCCGTTGTTTAGACGTAATGCTCCTAAGGAATCCGGGGCAGGCGGAATAGGATGAATAGGCACAGAAAATAATATTGGAGAACTTTGACAGCCATTTTGCTTATCTCGTGTGAAAGCAAACCATGTAATAGATTCTTGGTTGGGAACGAGTATAGAAGTTCGCCATAGCTTCTGTTCGCTACTATCTCTTGCTATTAAAGCTGGATTAGATAACCCTACGTAAGTATATGCTGGCTTTTCAAAGGAGGAAAGTACTGTGAGACTTACTTTTCCAAATCCACACCGCGGCTGTACCGCAACCTCAGGCTGGGGAGGACGTTTTAGAAATTGGATTTGTACTTTTTTTCTATTGCTTCTACAATTATATTGAGGATTATTTCCTTGCTGAGCCTCAAAGTATAAAATTGTATCTCCTTGTTCTAAGGGTAATCGAATTACATAAGGGGGGCCTGTGACTTGTAAAAAAGGATTTGATGGCTGAATATTTTTATATACGTTGATAATAGTTCCTGGGGCTACTTCTTTAAGAGCATAATTTAATAATTCGCCCTGACAAACAGAAATAATGCTATCGATAGTAGGCAGCTGGGGTATTGGTAAAACATCAATTACTACAAAGGAACATTCACTATAGCAAGGTGGACATATTCCTCCGCTACACGGAAAGTCACTTCCTCTTGAAAACGTAGCTAGTGCAAAAGTAGTAGTGGTGGTAATTATTGGCGTTTGTAGGGTATAGGGTGGAATAGTATCTGTGATTAAAGCGTTATCTCCGGTAAAGGGATTAGTAATTTGAATTTGACAGCTGGAAAAAAGTTTTATTCCCTCTCCCCGAATACGGCCCATAAGCGGGCTTAGAGTAACAGTTTGGGGTCCACAAATTTGGATTCGAGTTGAAATTTGTGGGGGACTAGGAATAGGAATACTTTTTAATACTACTTTTTTTCTTGTAGACTCACAGTTGGTAATAGGGTGCCATTGGCTAATGTAAACAGCAAGAGAATCTAGTATATGTCTGAAAATTAGAGTGTGCGGCTCTAAGATAGGTCTTTCAAAGGGAATGGAAGTAGGTGCTAAACTATCAGCATAAGCTGTTAAAAATAGGCTAAAGGGTAAGTTGGGCTGTACTTCTACTACCACAACGCCTGAGCCACATTGTTGTGCTTTTTGAGATAATATAACTGGAGGTGGAGGAGCCTCTAAAATATTTACTGGAATTCTTTGGCGCACTGCCCCTAGGGCACTACACCTAATATCTGAACATTCTCCCTCCAAAAAGAAAGTTGTAGAAGTAGAAAGGGAAGGTAAGCGAAAACTATATTGGGCATTGGTTAAATTGGTACTTATAGCAATCAAATTACCTCCCGCAGGCGCATCGAAGAGACGTAAGGTACATTGTTGAAGTCCTGGAAGTAAAAGAGTTATAGTAAGAGGGCCGCTTCCACAGCGAGTATTCCCTTGGATAATAGGAGTAATAGGGTATACAGTTACTATCTGTGAAAAAAGAGTACTAAAACAATTGCCCTCACTGACACTAAGACTGATAGTTTTGATACCCGGTGTATTCCATTGGATGCGATAACCTTGGCGTACTCCTGCTATAGGTAAACTTGTAGCTCCGGCTTCAATATCCCAACTAAAAGTAGCGGTAGAGCCGGCATTTCCTACGTATTGAATAGTAGTATTTTCTCCTAAGCAAATTCGATTACTTGAAACTATAAATTCCGCAGTAGGCCTTTGAGAAACTTGGTATGCAAACGAAATGGTATCTCTCCTAAAGTTATCTGCTGAGCGTAGGCCTTGCTCTGCAGGAGCTTGGTAGCGGAAAATGTATCTTCCAGAGCTGGCCGTTGAAGTAAAGTAACGCAGGCGTATTTGCCCCTTCGGAGCATTAGTACAGGAAACTCCTAAGACTTGTAGAGTTTGTCCCTGTGGAGGAGTAATAGAAATATATTCTCTTTTAAGTGTGCTACAATCTAGTTCTTGATTAAAGTGTAGAACTACTTCATGGGTGTCTGTAGGAGCACAACGTGGAGCATCCGCAGCAAGAATTGAGGGTCCTGAGCGAGGAGGATGGACTCTAGCAGTTCCTGTAAACCGCAATCGATAGCCATTGCTATTAGGTTCTAGACGTGTCAGTAATAAAAGGTATACTTCTCCAGCATTTACTATAATACCGGGCATTAAAGCAGGGTCTCTGTAGCCATAACTAAGCGGCTGGTTGGTTACCCAGCTACTATCTAACCCTGTTCTTCCAGTAGCATAAGAATAATTACACCGCAAAGGAATCTGAGTAAAAATAGTAGCGCATCCCTGCTGCCCTATTCTATACAAAGCAAAATCGTAATCTTCCTCAAAACTAAAAAGTTCAAATCCTAAAGTGCCCCCCTGTACGATATTAAGTAAATACCAATGCGAATTTTGCTCTCCTGTTTCTAGACAAGTTACTCCCGCGGGTATATCTTTAATTTTTCCCCACCCTCTTGGTGCATAATTTACAGTTATTTCGCGTGCTTGTACCCAAATAGCAGAATCGCAATCTTGTCCACTTTGAGCAAAAGCACGATTATGGAGTCCTTTACACCATAGAATTGTAATTGCACATAATAATATGGATAAAATTTGGTGCCACTGCGCAAAATAAAGTTGCATGGTATAATCAAAACTTCCTGAAATTAAAAAGATATAGGGGCAGTTTAATTCAAGTTAATTTGTACTCTAGGGGCAATATTGTTTAAGTCGAGTTCTTGTTTCATTAATAATGAAGAACTTTCGATTTGTAGTTGCATTCGTATTTCTGGTGTAAGGTCTTTATGCTCCTCGGGGTGACTACCCAAATAAGTAACATGATTAAAAAGATCGTAGCAATTCCACCCGGAATCTGCAGTCGAAAGCCATTTAGCACTTTTTTCTAGAATATTGGTATCGTAAGCCCTATTGTAGATTTCTATAGGGAAGTATTTATCTGCAATAGGTACTTCTCTTTCTTCTCTTTTAAGGATACTTCGAAAGCGCAAATACTCTGCTAAGCTAGCATTTACGGCTTTGAGCTTTTTGACCTGCTCTTGAATCATGCGGCGGAAATCATTTTCAAACTGTAGGTAGTGTCCGATTTTTCGTGCAATCATATCTGCGCTGAAATTTTGTGTACTAATATTGGCAGTATACTGCCTGTGCTTTACTACGCAACCATTAGTACAAACCAGGCGTTCAAAGGTATGGTTAATGCGTAAGTCTAAGTCTTTATAGAATAGTTCCATCCCTTTTGTCCACACTTCTAAGTTGCTATCCGTTTCTAGTGGAGAGAAGGTGTGGGTTTTATTTTGGATTCCAATATCCAGGGTACCATTGTGGTACATGAGTTGATTGCATACTAATTCAGATTCGTAAAGCTCTGCAACTTTTATGAAGCTATCTACAATTTGCTCAGGCTCAATGCTAGGTTTATAATACCGATTATACCAAATTTTCGTAATAGTATCTTTGCGGTCATTAAATGTTACAAAAAATTTTTTGCCTCTTAATGCTCCAAATGCTCCCTTAAAGATGCTACGAGACTGCTCCTCATCCATCTCGCTAAATACGATTTTGGGAAATTTTTGCATCAGGCCTGAGTATTGTAAAACGCTTCGTTTGCATTCCGGAGAGGTATGAAAGTTGTCGATAAAAAGGTTACCTTCTTGGTCAAAATAGAAATCATGCAATATTACCTCCTGCGTAACAGTTTTCTCTGCAACAATTTTTTCTCGAAATCGCTTTAAATCTTCTAATAATTTTTCGTTTACCATTGGATTAGATATCTTTTAATGTTTGAAGTTATTTAACTTTTGCTAGAAAATACTAGGAAAATATATAAAAAAAATTGTTCATATAAAATCTAAGGCGCTAATATTAATTTGCCATAAGATTAAATTATTTAAGATAAACCGTTGATGGTATTGCTGGAAGATGCGGTACTGGTTGGTTTGTTTTATAACTTAATTAGGCGATACTTCTTCCCAATATACTTTATCTTTTACTACTACCACGGCAAGTAAATGCAAAAGCCGCTTGCTTTGCAAAAAACTATCTTGACGATAATATCCCAAAATCTGCCCCTTTGCCCGCCCCATTACTTCCGCTAAAAAACCCTCCTGCTCTTTCCTCAAATACTTAACCTCCAACGCAAATTGATGATGCTCCTTC
>JANWXU010000034.1 GCA_025057395.1 Bacteroidia bacterium
ATACCCTTATCTCCTAATGTGATTTTTTTAATATTTAATCTACGGTAAAGGACCAAAAGAATTAAAAAAACACCTATCCCGATTTTAATATAGTCAGTTTTAGTACCTACAAATAAATAACTTCCTAAAATACTACTAGGAATAGCCGTAACCAGAAAAAAAACAATTGGCTTCCACTGTAATTCATTCCTGCCAAAAAATACTCGAGAAAGATTTCCCCAAAGCTGTGCAATCGTTAAAATAGGAACCGCTGATTTAATGCCTACTAGATAATTTAAGAATGGCAATAAAATCATGGCACCACCAAAACCTGCAACTCCTGAAATAGTAGCAGCTACAAAAGAAACTATAAACAGAATAAATAATTCAACCATCTTGCACTATAAATAAATTATACTCCCTTACTCGTCAAGCTTACAAAGTGATCATTATTACGAATCTTTAAGTAGGAAATGATAATCAAAATACTCCCAAAAACAATTTCTTAGGTAAGAAGTTTCAAAACAAGATAGTTGGGGAATATGTCCTAAAATAGGAACCTTGGCATAATGCGCAATAATATCCTTCACGGGTAGGTCTTCATTGCCAGAAAAAACAATTCCTGCAACAGGTAACCTTTGATGCTGAAGTACTTTTACAGTAAGCAGCGTATGATTTATAGTACCAAGGTACATTCCTGCAACTACAATAATAGGCCGCTGAAGTTTTTCAAATAAATCTATCATCAAGTGCTGTTCATTTAAAGGAACTAATAATCCACCGGCGCCTTCAATAATTAAGGGTTCGGTAGTCTGCGGAAATTGAATTTGTTTTAAGTCTATTAAAGCACCCTCAGCTTGAGCAGCGGAATGAGGAGATTGGGGCAGCAAAAAACAATAACTTTCAGGAAAAACATTTTGTTTACCAATATGGCTAGCAAGAAAATCACTATCTGTGCCTTCTACACTTCCTGTTTGAATAGGTTTCCAGTATTTTGCTTGTAGCCCTAAACATAATATGGTAGAAACTAGAGTCTTACCTATACCTGTATGGGTACCTGTTACAATCCATTGTTTCATTGGTTCTTCATTTGAAATGGAACTAATTTTAATCAAATATTTTCTAATTCTAATATTCTTTGGAAGGGTAGAAAAATAAAAAAGCGAACTCTCAAAAGAGTTCGCTTTTTTATTCCAAACTAACTAGAATTAATTCACTACAATTCGTACATTCTGCTTAGTAGCACCGTCTTGAACTTGCAACAAATACACTCCTGGGCTTGCATTAGATAAATCAATCGGTACAATTAACTTACTACCAGAAGTGTGATCCACCTCTTGTTCAAATACGAGCTTACCTTGAACATCCCATATATGTAGAAGAACTCGTGGACTCGTAAATTCAGCTGCTTCTACTACAAATACCCCATTGTTAGGATTAGGATATACTTGCAGCTCAATTTCAGCTGCTTCTGTACCTTGCTTAGCGGGAAGTGCAAAGTTAACTATATTACTCCACTCGCTACGTGTGCCACTCGAAGCCGAACAAAGAGCACAATTAGTACGCATAACAACTCCATACTGTGAGCCTGGCATTAGGCCAGTTAGATTCGTAGTAGTAACACCAAAGGGTACAAGTATACTGCGCCACGTTGAGGGGTCTTGAGTGGCAGGACCATAACTTAACACATAACATACTCCACTAGTAGTAGGAGCTTGCCAGCTCACCGTAGCACTTGTAGGAGTAATGTTGGAAACCCTTATAGCAGTAGGCGCTCCACAACTATTCTCCGTACTCGTTTGAATAGTAGTAGGAGTAGACCACTGCGAAGTAATGCCTCCACTACAAACTGCTTTTACACTAAACTCGTAATTGGTAGCGGGGCTTAGATTACCAATTGTTACAGGTGAAGTTTGATTGCCTAGTTCGTTCCAGGTACTAGAACCTACCAACCGATAGCGCAAGTTATAACTTACTGCTCCAGGTATAGCATTCCAGCTTAAAGTCATCGAAGTAGAGGTAACCGCAGTAGTCGTTATTACAGGGGCAGCCAAAGGAGCAACTTCTACTGTAGTACTGGCTACACACTCTCCTCGTCTTGCCGATATAACATAAGTACCAGCCGCTAAGCCCCTAAATATACCCGTAGTATTATCAAAGGGTCCATTATTGATCGAATACAAATATTCGCCTTCTGTTCCACCACTTGCAACTACTACAATCTCACCACCATTATGCATACAACTAACTGGTGAGTTTCTTTCTACTCCAATTCTAATCGGCGCATTGCAACCACTACTGGTTTGGTGCGTTCTGGGCATTGACCAATCAGAAACATTTGATTCACTACATACACTTTGTATTCGAAATTCATAATTCGTACCTGGAGCCAATCCCCTTACTGTAGCCGAATTTAAAGGAATACCGCTTATTACCGTCCAATCGGCATTAGAACCTGCCGGCCTATAGCTCAAGTTATAGCCTAGGGCACCTGGAACCGCATCCCAATTCACTGTTACCTGACTTTGGGAGGTAGCAGGATCCGTACTAAAGCCGGTAATAACAGGAGTACCCAAACTTGCAATACTTATTACTGCAGCTGCAATACAATTACCATCACTAACTGTAGCTACATATTCACCCGGGGCTAATCCGCTAAAAGTACCCGTTGTATTGGTAATTCCATTTAAGGAGTAACGATAATTACCTGTTCCACCGCTTGCCCTAAGTGTAACAATAGCATTCCCACCATTGCAACCAATACCACCCAAACGAATAACCTCAAGGCGTAAATCGCCCGTTACTACCACCGTAGCAATACCCGAGGTAGAGCCACCTCGACAGCCTGTTGCATCCGTAACCCATAGTAAATTATAGTTCCACGTACCCACGCCTGGAGGTACTACCTCTAAAATATGAGGAGAAGCAGCAACTCCATTTACTATAATAGGAGTACTATTATTGACTGAATAAGCATAGCTAAATGGTGGAACTCCCTCTAAGGTTACTGTTAAGTTCACTGGCGAATTTCCACAATTATTAATTGTACCCCCGCTTAATACTGCAGTCGGCGCCTTACCTACTATTACTTTCGTAGAAGCAAACACCGAAGTACAACCATTAACAACTGTAGCCACACTATAATCACCTGCAGCACTAGCGGTCACACTTCTTATGGTTGGATTAGGATCAGAAGTAGTAAACCCGTTTGGACCTATCCATATGAACTCAATACCCTTCTGTGGATGGGTAGCTGTTAACTTTAAGGAAGCGCCTTCGCAAACCGGACTGCTATTTGCTACTAAAGGTGGCGTAGGACGAGGTTTTACATTTAGTAAGAAGTTGGCTCCTCGCACTTGGGCACTGCAATTATTAGCATCAATTACCCTATAGGTTTCAAAAAGTAGGCTGCTGTTAGCCTGTACTAGCGTATCATAAGTGTAGGGTGAAGGCGAATTAGCATCCCCTATTACTCTTGCTACTAGAGTACCATTCACATAATGTGCCCATGTCCATGGTCCTTTCCCTGTAAAGATGGCACTTAGCCTATAATTTTCACCCTCACAGATAGATGCTTCATTTCCGATAAGGGTAATTGTGGGTCTGGGGTGCACAGTAACCTCTAGTACTTCATTTATATCCCTACTACACCCTGTTGCGTCGGTAACCTTATCAAATTGATAAGTAGCCGTCTGACGAGGAATCCATGGTAGAGATATAGTTGCTGGCGAAACAGCATTTTCATCTCCTAGCGTTAGACTCCTTGAAATTCCATTTTCACGGTAAGCTACTTGCCATGGACCTTTACCACTCAATTCAAATTCTAGCGGTAAAGATTCACCCTGACAAATACTTTGTGAAACAGTATTCAAAACTGCCTGTGGCAACGGATTTACTCTTACAAAAGCACTTAGTTTAGGATCATTTATCGACCAATCACTTGTACAACTATGGTCAGTATTGGTAACCATAATCAGTTGTACAGTAGTACTTACTTGGAGAGGACCCGTATTAATAGTAAAGGTTCTTTCTCCTATCCCTGTAATTGGCTGCTGAATATTATTCCCTACTTGATAGATTAACTCCCAACGCTCCGTGGGCGAAATATCTTTCACCTTTACGGTAAGTTCTGCACTCTTACCAGCACAAACGACCGGCGAACCTGTAATCTCAGCGTCTGGAGTACTATTTACCGTGACAGTAATAGCTCCTCTTGCATCGCCTTTGCACCCATTTGCGTCAGTTACATCCACCAGTGTATAAACCGTTGTTTCAGTAGGGGCAATAGGTAAGATATAGGGCGATGTATTTATAATCGCTACGGAAGGCTGCAGATTTGCTAAGTATCGCACTGCCCAAGGTCCATTTCCTGTTGCTCGTAAGACGAGGAAAGATGAAGTTCCTCGACAAATCGAAAAATTAGTACTAACAAAACTAACACTTGGGTTATGCACTACTACGTTTACAGGTACTGCTACAGAAGGACAACCCTCTGCATTAATCGCTCGCACTTCATAAGTTCCTGCATTATTGGGTGCTGCTACAAAACTTGGATTTGCAACATTAGCAAAGAAGCCATTGGGACCCGTCCACTGGAAGGTGGTTCCTCGAACAGGATGAATTGCTAATAATTTTACAGTATCTCCTACACAATAACCTGCAGGAATAGTACCTACACTTGGGGCTGAGGGTTGAGGACGAACACTCACACGAGTATATATGGTAGGAGAAGGACAACCTGCTACCTCAATAGTTAAGCTATAAACCCCCGAATCTTGGAAAGTTAAATTAGGACGAAGAGGGTTTTGTTGGGTAGAAGCAAAGCCGTTAGGTCCTGTCCATAAGTAAGTTGCACCCGGAATAGAAGAGGCTTGCAATTGAAGGGGTGAGCCGAAGCAAGCGGGAGCGCGGAAACCTGCAGTTGGAGTAATAGGTCTTGGATTTATAACTGCCCTCGTTACCGCAGGTTGTGAGGTACAGCTACCAAGTGTAGCTATTACAGTATAAGTACCACTTTGAAGAGGACTTGCATTAAACAAGCTAGGATTCTGTTGCGAAGCTGTATAGCCTCCTGGACCAAACCACGTATAACTCGCTCCTTCTACAAAGGTAGCTGTTAAATTGAGCGTCTGACCTTCACAGATAGGTCCATTATTACCAGCAAGTATATTTTGAGGCGCACGTGCCACAATAACGTTAGTTGTTGCCGTAGGAGTCACACATGCACCTATAAAAGCTGTCACACTATACGTACCGCTTGCAGAAGTAGTAGCATTTTGAATAAAAGGATTTTGTTCCGTAGAAGAAAATCCGTTAGGACCTACCCATTGATAAGTAGCCCCTGGAATGGGAGTAGCCGCTAAATTAAGGGTACTTCCTGCACAAACAGGACCATTATTTGTAGCATTTAACACTCCCCTTATGGGCGTAATTTGTACTGTAACAGGTACAGCAGAAGCCCTACATTCACCAAAAGCTACAATAACACTATAAGTACCCGCATTCAAAGAAGAAACATTAGTAATGGTGGGGTTTTGGAGTACTGAGGTGAAGCCTGCTGGTCCACTCCAACTGTAGGTCGCCCCTGGCACGGAAACAGTTAATTGTAGAGTAGCTCCTTCACAAAGCGGAGAATTAGAACCTGCTACCACATTCTGCGGCGTTGGATTAACTGTTACTCTCGTTGTAGCAATTGCCGAAGTACAACCATTAGCCACCGCTGTAACACTGTAAGTACCACTATTCAGGGTTGTAGTATTAGTGATGGTAGGGTTCTGCTCCGTAGAAGTAAACCCAGGACCTGACCAAGAATACGAAGCCCCTGGTACAAACGTAGTAGTTAAGTTTAATGGCTGACCAGCGCAGAGAGTAATATCACGTCCATTAGTTAGAACTGGTGTACGATTCACTACCACGTTCACTGAAGCAACTGGAGTAGTACAACCATTTACTACGGTTATTAAATAGTAAATTCCTGCATCCACAAGACGTATACCTCTTCGTGTTACGGTACTACCTTGTGCGCTAAACCCATTAGGACCTTGCCATTGATAGGTAGCTCCTGCAATAGGTGTAGCTTGCAAACTCAAGTCTTGACCAGCACACAAAGGACTATTACTAAGAATTGCTGGCGAATTAGGTACTGGCCTTACAACGATTTCATAAGTAATTGGCGTAAGTAAGCTACAGCCATTCACAATAACATTTAAACTATAAACCCCCTGGTCTGCAACCGTAATATTATTACGAACCGGATTCTGAAGTGTTGAAGTAAAGTTATTGGGGCCTGTCCAAATGTAGCTCGCTTCACTTACCTCAGTAGCACTTAAGAGCAAATTTTGTCCACTACAAAGCTCAGGGCCGTTACTAGATACAATAGGTGGCGTAGGAGACGGATTGACAATTACCCTTGTCATCATAGGTGCGGAAGTACAGCCATTAACTACCGCACGTACACGATAATCGCCGCTCATGTATGTACCTGCCGCTAATTGTGGGTTATGCACTGGAGAAATTACCACATTGCTCTGCGGACCCTCCCATATGTAAGTAGCATTCGGAATTTGGGTAGCTGTAAGGCGTAATTCCGAATTCGCACAAACAGGACTATTACTACCTACTGATGCGATTACAGGTCGCTGAGTAACCACTACGTTAACTGTTACCGGCGCTGAAACGCAATTTCCTATCGAAACTACTAACGTATAAACCCCTGCATTTCGACTAGTTGCCGAAGATATTATTGGATTTTGCTCCTGCGAGGTATATCCTCCTGGTCCTCGCCATTGATAGGTAGCACCCGCATAAGTAGGTGCTGACAGCTGCAATGGGGAGCCTTCACAAACGGGAGAATTAGAGGTAGCTACCACAAAAGTAGGAGCAGGATCTACCGTTACCCTCACAGTACTCGGCTCAGAAGCGCAGTTACCAAAAGCTGCTACTACACTATAGGTGCCACCATTAGATACACTAACATTAGGAATAACCGGATTTTGCAGGGTAGAGTTAAACGAATTAGGACCACTCCACCTGTAAGTAGCTCCGGGAATAAATTCAGCTGTAAGCTGTAATTCTGAACCTGCACAAACTGGAGTATTAGCCCTAGCTCTTGGCGGTTGTGGTGGAGCAGGATTGACCATCACATCTACTGTAGCTACAGAAGAAGTACATGACCCTATTCTTGCTCTTACACGATACGTACCGGATGCTAGGGTAGTAGCATTATAAATAATAGGATTAGGCGAGAAGGCAGTAAAGTTGTTAGGACCCTCCCACATAAAACTTACCCCTGTTTGCAAAGATGCAGCATTTAATTCTAGTTGCTGCCCCGCGCAAATGGGCTGATTGCTTCCCACAGAAGCAATAATGGGTGTAGGATTAATTACTACATTTAGAGTTGCTTCAGAACTACAAGCTCCATTAGTAGCAACTAAGGTATATACACCCTGGTGCGCAGAAATAGTTGCATTAGGAATATCTAGTGTTCTTGGATTACCACTATTACCCGGATGAACTAAATTAGATGGTGGAACACGCCAGCTATAAGTTACTCCAGGAATAAAGGTACCTGTTAGGCTAAGCGTGTTTCCTTCGCAAATAGGCGCATTAGAAGATATTCGAGCAGGAGGCGGTGTCTGCTTTACTTCAACTGTTACGTTTGCAACTTCTGAAGTACAGTTCCCGTTTCTAACATAAACCGTGTAATTTCCTGCGTCTGTAGTTTGTACGTTTACACGCGTCAACTTATTAGCGGATGCAAAAAAGCCTGCAGGACCAGTCCACGTATAAGAACTACCACTGGGGTAATCAAAGGTATTAACTATATCCACATTAAAAGATTGCCCTGAACAAGCAGTAACGAAAGAACTTGATAGTACAGGACGTGGAGGCACTGCGCGTATCACTACATTTACTTTTGCTGGCTCCGATTGACACCCAAACCCATCATTACTGATTGCTCTTACCTCATATTCTCCAGAATTTTCAACTCGGGCATTAGGAATAGAGGGATTTTGCAAGTTTGAAGTAAAGGGCGCAATGCTATTACTTGTCCATTCATAAGAAACATTTGGAATGGTAGAAGCACTTAAGTTTAGAGTTTGCCCCTCACACAAAGGACCATTACTTCCTACTGAGGGTCTAGGCGGAGTTCTACCTATCTGTACCTCTGTTTGTGCCACTGGATAAGTACATCCATTAACTCGAACAGTAAGATAGTAACGTCCTGCATTGGCCGTGGTAATATTATGAATTATTGGGTTTTGTAAAGTAGAACTAAAACCATTGGGACCTTCCCATAAATAGCTAGCACCATTAATTAGCTGAGTTCCTAGCGTTAAACTTTGACCGCTACATGCTTGGTTCGGATTCACATTGATAGTCGGGGGGAAGGGAGCTCCTGGATTAACTACAACTGCTATTGTACGAGCAGCCGAAGTACAGTTGCCTACAATGGCTTGCAAACTATATATTCCTCCTTCAAAGTCTTGAATTAATGGACGAGAAAAAGTACTTCCTGCGCCCGAAACACTAAAGCCGTCTGGAGCAGTCCATAGATAAGTAACACCTGGTACGCCTGGTGTAGTAAGAATCAATGTTTGCCCTTGGCAAATAGGGCTATTAGCTCCCCCCTCGGGCATTTCTGGAATAGGATTAATACGAACAAAAGTAGAAGCTACAGCAGAAGTACAACCATTTACTATGGCTACTGCACTATAAGCACCTGCATCAGCAGCGGTTAAACCCAGCCGGATAAATCCTGGTCCTGAGCCTGTTGCCGTGAATCCATTAGGACCCGTCCAGAAGAACGTAGTATTCGGAGGATAGTTACCTGAAGCAGTTAGATTTAAAGTAGAACCTACACATTTTGGCGAATCATTACCTACTAGGGGAGGATTAGGAATCGGATTAATTACTACCAAAGAAGTAGTAGGTGGTGAAGTACATCCAGCAACGGTAGCAGTTACGCTATAATTACCTGCTGCTGAGGCTTGAACATTAGAACGTGTGAAAATAGGACCACTTCCCTGGGCAATAAATCCATTAGGTCCTACAATACGATAAAAAGCTCCTGGTGCACCTGTTGCGGTGAAGGTAAGAACGTCCCCTATGCACTTGGGACTATCATTGAATAGCTGTACGTTCGTCGGAATAGGATTAATAATTACGTTAGTAGTGGCTACTGCCGAGGTACATCCATTTTGTATAGCTTGAAGGCTATATGTACCTCCCATATTCTGGGTCACTCCATTACGCCTAAATTCTGGACCCGGACCTTGTACATCAAAACCTAAAGGACCACGCCAACGATAAACAGCGCCTAGCACACCTGAAGCCGTAAGAGTAAGATTATCGCCTGCACAAATAGGTCCATTATTCTGCGCAAGTGGTAAGGGAGGGGTAGGATTAATCGTTACATCTATAGTAAATACCTTAGAGGGACAATCTCCCAGTGTAGCGGTTACACTATATTGGCCCCGATTAGCCATTGTAACATTAGCGATTGTAACTCTTGTGTCTTGAGTTTGGGCAGCAAAATTATTAGGCCCTACCCATGAATATACTACTCCATTTTGTCCGTTATTAGCAGTAAGTGTTAGAGTTTCACCTACACACTTGGGTCCATCTTGTCCTAAGTTAATATCTGCAGGAATTGGTTTTACTACAGCAGAAACAAGGGTTCGAGTACTTGCACAGCCCGTAACAGTATTCTGTGCTTCTACCCAAAATGCAGTTATTGTATTTACAAGCTGCGGGGAGGTTAATTCATATGGAGCAGTGTTATCACCTGCAAGTGGAACGCCTCCTACCTCTTGTGGATACAAGTACATGGCATTCGCTGTATGGGGAGCTGTAGGCACTGCTGTAAAGGTAACCTGCCCTAGGCCACAACGACTCACTTCAGCTACAATAGGAGCACCAGGGCTAAGATTTACATTAGCAACTCCAGATACCGAAAGCGGACTAGCACATCCCGTTTGAGTATTAAATACATCAAAATAGAAGATAGTAGTAGTAGAAACATTTACTGTGAGCCAGTAGGGGCTAGTATTATCTGTTGCAATAGGAGTAGAGCCGGGTACAGCAGTGGAGTATACTCGTATCACGTCTCCAGCAGGGCTGCCCATCATCACGGTAAAAGTAACTTCACCAGGTCCACAACGACTTACCGTAGCATCAGTTCCTAAAACCCTCGGTAACCCTGGAGAAGGATAAACTGTTGCAGTCACCAATACTCGATTACTACGGCAAACAGGCGAGGTGTTGGTTTTTACACTCTCTATGTAGTAACTTACTGTTACAGGTACGTTACTTACCGCAATAGCAGGAGTAGCAAGTTGACTTGTGCCCGTCACTAAAGGAACTCCTCCTGTTTGGCTAGTATACATTCGAAATTCTGTTCCTGGAATAGTACCCATCGTTGCAGTAAATACTACTGGCCCAGAATTACAACGTGTGAGATTAGGTTGTAAGATATTGGGCTCAGAGGGAATATCATTGATAATAGCTGCAACCCCTGTACGTGTAGCACTTCGACACCCCGTACTGGAGCTATAGCTTTCGAAATAGTAGGTTTGAGACTGAGACAAATTTTCTGTAGTGTAAGTATAAGGAGGCTGATTGATAGTAGCAATCGGTATTCCACCCGTACTAATATCGTAAACATACATAATATCCCCCGCAGGAACACCCGTCAATTGAGCCGATAAGGTAACAACCCCCGGCCCGCAGCGAGCAACACTTTCGACATTCACAATAGGGGGTGCAGGACTGGGTCGTATAATTGCACGAATAGGGATTCTTTTACTTTTACAGCCTGCACTAGTTACTGCTTCTACAAAGAAGGTGGTAGTCGTATTTATGCTAGGTGTACTTAGGATATTATTTACAGCGTCGGCAGTATCTATTGCTGTACCCCCCGAAGCTTGGGTATACATCAAAAACTGGGTGTTAGCATTAATGCTAAGATTTGAAAAGCTAACTACTCCCGGACCGCATCTTTCAGCTTCAGGGATATTAGGTTCCGCCGGAACTTCATTAATGATAGCCTGCGCTAGAGCTCTATCGCTACGACAACCCGTTCCAGTGTGTACTGCTTCTACATAGAAGTTGGAAGTAGTTTCTACGTCTATAGTTAGCTGATAGGGTGCCGTGTTATCTGTTACTAAAATAGGACCTCCACTTGGTTGACTATAAAGCCGCATTTGAGTACCAGCAGGAGTCTGCATTACAGGCGAGAAACGAATAGTACCTGGGCCACAACGTTCTACATTTTCTACCAGGGGTGTACCTGGTACAGGGAATATAGTTAAAATTACTGGGGTCCTAGTAGCACTTGTGCATCCCGTAACATTATTCACAGCTTCTATAAAGTAGGTAGAGGTAATTAATACCGGCGTTACTGTTGAGAGCAAATATGGCTCACTAGTAGCAGGACTGCCTATCAGGTTATTATTAGAATCATATAGTAGTATACTTTGACCTGCGGGTAAGCCCATAGTCGCAGTTATAGTCATTACTGCACTGCCACAGCGAGATTGGTTAGGTGCACTAGGTGGAGCGGGATTCAAGTTAACCTGCGCAACAGCTGGAAAACGTTCACTAACACAATTATTATCATCTACTGCCTCAATATAAAAAGTAGTAGGGAAGCCGATGGAAGGAGTGGTCAAATTAGAAGGATTAGTATTTCCTTCAGCAATAGGAGTTCCTCCCGAAGGGGTAGTATAAAGGCGCAAAACTTTTCCTTGCGGGGTGCCCATGCTAGCTACAAAAGTAACGGTTCCACTACCACATCTTGCAACAGGAGGGGCAAAAGGTGTGCCAGGTATAGGATTTACAGTTGCCGTAACTTGCAAACATTGACTTGTACATCCGGTAGCTGTATTTACAACCTGTAAGAAGAAGTTGGTAGTAGGATCACTCACATTCGCAGAAAGACGATAGGGAGCAGAAACAGTACTATCCACCAGTGTTCCATTACAGTTTCCACTAAACATTCTTATCTTATTACCTTGCGGCGTTCCCATCGAAGCAAAGAAAGTTACTCTTCCATTTCCACAACGCTGTACATCTTGCGCATTTGGAGCAGCCGGACTTGGATGAATAGTAGCTACTACTTGGTTCCATTGACTAGCACAGCCTGTAGAGGTATTAAAGCTCTCAATGAAATAGGTAGTAGTAGTAGCAACTGAATTCAAAGTAAGCGTAAAATTAGGAGAAGTGCCTGTAGCCACAGGGGTAGCTGCGCCCAATTGAGTATATAAGCGTATTTCTGTGCCTGCAGGTGAGCCCATACTTGCTGTAAAGGTAACTATACCCGCATCACACCGGGACACATTAACAGCATTGGGTACTCCTGGTTCCTGTAGAATAACTGCCCTCGCCTGTACCCGATTAGTATTTACACACTGGGTTACTTGATTAAATGTCTCTAAAAAGAAAGTAGTAGTTGAATTTATTTGATTGGTAGTAATTGAATAAGGCTGCGGTGCAGGAGTACTTGCAATAATTTGCCCTCCTGAAGCAGTAGCATATAGCCGTAAAACAATATTTTGTGGGTCGGGGGGCGTACCTTGTAAAATAATACCCGTAAAAGTAACTACTCCTGCGCCGCACCTCTGAGCCTCGATATTGCCTATGAGATTAGTAGCCGGAGGCGGAATAGGATTATGAGTAGCCACTACTTGCCTACGCGTACTACTTGAGCATCCTGTGCTAGGATTGAAAGCGTCTATCCAGTAGGTAGTAGTAGAGGTGATAGCAGTTGGAGTCTCCAACTGATAGGGCGAGCTATTATCTACCGCAATAGGAGTATTCGAATTGGATGTTTCAAATAAGCGTAACACTGGAGCACTAGGAAAACCCGGCGAAGGTAAAAATGTTACCACTCCATCTCCACACCGAGAAACATCTGAAGCAACAGGCGTACCCGGAATAGGATGAATAGTTACTATCACCTGACCACTCACACTAGTACACTGAGTAGCAGTATTTATAGTCCTGGGATAAAAAGTAGTAGTAGTAGTAACATTGCCCGGCTGCAAGAAGAAGGGCGGATTATTAAATTCAGCAGCTGGGCCAAGGGGAACTCCGCCGCTAGGTAGGGTATACAGTTCTATCCTATCTCCTCCCGGAGATCCAAAAGCTACAGTAAAAGTTACCGTGCCCGGTCCGCAGCGTACAGCACCATTGGAAGTAGGGGGAGCAGGTAGAGGATTAATAGTAGCTACCACTGAAGTTCTTGGACTTACACAATTCTTTTCAGAAGTTACTTCTAACCAAAACGTAGTGGTTGCCTGAATATTTCCTGTACCTAACCAATAATCAGGTCCCGTGTTATCACTGCTTATTTCCGTAGTAGCAGCTTGGCTAGCATATAATTTTATCACCTGCCCTGGTGGAGTTCCCATGAAAGCTGTGAAAGTAACTGAGCCTGCTCCGCACCTTTGTACGTTTGCTGCTGTAGGACTGCCAGGTACAGGATTCACTACTACCACCCCCTGCGAACGGCTTGCGCTAGTACAGCTTATAGAAGTAGATTTATCCACTAACTCAAAGAAATAAGTAGTGGTAGTATTAGGAGAGGGAGTAGGAGTAAAATCATAAGGACTGATGTTATCTGTAGCAATGGGCACACCACCTGTAGCAGTGTTATATACTAAAACTTCTGCTTGTTGCAAAGTACCTACATTCGCAAAAAAGGTAACGGCATTACCTGCACAAATTTCTTTTGTAGACTCCACAAGCGTAGGAGCAGGTGGAAGTGGGAAAATAGTCAATTTTACCTGAGCGCGCGGACTTTCACAGTTAGTGGCGGTGTTGAAGGAAGATATGTAATAAATAGTAGAAGTAGTTACGTTCGGAACCGTTATCTGATAAGGAGAAGATACCTCTGTAATAAAGTTTCCTCCCGCAGGCGCACTATATAACCTTACTCTATTTCCTGGATTAGTTCCATTTACATCTGCAGTAAAAGTAATTGGACCGTTGCCACACCTTGCAAGAATTGAATTTGTTGAAACAGAAGGCAAGTTGGGAGGACTATTTACCGTCACGACTACTGCCGTTCTATTAGAAGCACAACCATTTGAAAAATTAAATGCCTCTAAATAAAAAGTAGTGGTCACGTTTACAGCCGGTGTTACGAGCTCATAGGGCACACTATTATCCGTAGCAATAGGATTTCCCCCCGAAGAAACACTATAAAGCCGCATCTGAGATCCAGGGGGGGCTCCCATTTGGGCAACAATCGTTGCAGCTTGCTCACCACAAACACTAACAGGACTTGCAACAGGCGCTCCCGGATTAGGAAAAACGGTAAGCACAACTTCAGCTCTTTCACCTACACAACCTCCAGCAACACCCTCTAAATAATAAGTAGTAGTAGTGCTAGGAAGTACAGATGGGGTCAACAAAAATGCTCCCGTAGCAGTAGCTAGCGGTGTTCCTCCCGAAGGAACATCATAGAGGCGAATTTCCGAACTTGGTGGTACTCCACTAGAAGCAGTGAAAGTAAGCGGGGCGATAGAGCTAGCACATCTCGAGATATTCGCAGCGCCCGGTTTCCCCGGAACAGGATTAATCTGAGCAATAATCGGTGTACGACTTGTTGAAGTACAGTTGGTAGAGGTTTCCACACTTTCAACAAAGTAAGTAGTAGTAGTACTAATTGCGGGAGACGTCCAAGTAGTACCACTAACCGTAGCAATAGGAGTTGCCGTTGTAGTTACTGTATATATTTGTAGTTGGTTTCCTGAAGGGGAAGCACCTAGAGTAATAGTAAAATCTACAGCGCCAGCCCCACAGCGTTGTGCAGTAGTAGTCTGGGGTGGGTTAGGGTTAGGGTTAATGGTAACAGGAATAGCAGTTCGAAGCTGACTAGTACAACCCGTCGTAGTATTAACAACTTCTGCGTAAAGAGTAGAAGAAGTGGCAACATTTGATAAGTTAATGCTGCTTATTCCGGAAGCAATACTAGGAATTGGGGGCGCTGGCGCCGGAGGATTAGAAGCAACTGTGTATAATAGTACCAAATTCCCGGGTATAGTACCCATGCTAATAGGAGATATTGTAACTGGTCCACTTCCGCACCTAGAAATAGGATTAGGAGGCGCTATTGGTGCACTAGGATTGGGATTTATTGTAAGCACTACTTGGCTACGAGTAGAACTTGTACATGATGGTGAGGGTGCTGGATTATTTATAACTGTCGCTGCATAGTAGGTAACAATATTAGGCGAACTTCCTACAGTCAAAGTAGGAGTAGTAAAAGTGTAAGGTGAATTAGTGATAGTCGCAATAGGCACTCCGCCTACAGGAACATTATAGAATAGAACCGATAAATTAGGCACTGCCGTGACATTAGCCGTTATTGTGAAACTCCCGTCTCCACACCTGCTTTGATTAGACATAACAGGTGGCTGCGGTAAACTTAATATTCGAGCAACTACGCCGTGCCTGCCTACTGAAGAGCATTGCGTCGTTGTATTAATTACATCCAGATAGAATGTAGTCGTTGTGGTTACGGTTGTAGAAAGGGGAGTAGGGGTCGTGGCTATTGCTGTTCCACCGCTAGGCATTGTAAATAAACGAATAGCCTCACCTGGCCCGGGTGTATTCACAGTAAAGCTAACAGAATTAACTGAGGCCACACACTGAATAACAGTATCTGGTAGCCATGTAGGGGTAGGATTAGGATTGATAGTTACAGTCACACTAGGCCGATTATTGTTATCGCTCGTGCAACCACTTGGCGTAACCACTTCTAGGTAGTAAGTGGTAGTAGTATTAGGAGAAGGATTAGGGGTAAAAGTATAGGGTGGTGCAGAAGCTGTACTTAGGGGTGTACCGCCCGAAGATACAGTATAAAATCGAATTGAACTTCCTGCTGGAAAAGGAGAGCCCGGATTAGCTTGCACGGTAATACTTTGCCCCTGGCACGCAGTTACCGGGATTCCAGAAGGATTACCAGGAATAGGATTAATTGTTGCCACAACTGCTTTTCTTGTAGCACTTGAGCACTGAGTATTCGTATTGTAGTAACCTAGATAAAAAGTAGTGGTTACACTAATAGGGTTAGTAGTGGGGGCAATCTGGCTAGTTACAGAAGTTCCCACATCTGTAGTAACACTTACCACTGAAGAAGTATAGAGCCTCAGCTCCAATCCTGTTGGCGGAGCCACCGTAGCCGTAAAAGTGATAGTTGCGGGAGAACTTGCATTTCCACAGGCCTGCACATCTGGAGCATTAGGCGTTGGCGGGTTAGGATTTATTTTTATGGTGATAGGTGTGTTTGTCGCACTTGAACATCCTGTTACCACATTAAAAGTTTGAAGCATAAAGGTTGTAGTGGTATTAACGCTAGGTGTGACTAACTCGTGCGGCCCACCTACCGGAGTAACTGCAATAGGAGCAGGACCTGGCGGCGAAGAAAACAGCCTAACTATATTACCGCTTGTTCCTGGCGTAGCAGTAATTGTCGCCGAACCTGGGCCGCACCTTGCAATTGTATCTGGGTTAATACCAAATGGAGCAGCTGGCAAAGTAAAAGTAGGAGGAGCAGGTATAGGGTTTACTTTCAAAACAGTATACTTGCGAGATGCGCTTACACAATTCGTAGGTGCCGCCCCTATAGTTTCCGAAAAATATGTAGTAGTGGTAGTAACATTCGGAAAACTAAAGGTACCACTTGACCCTGTAATAGTAGCAACAGGGGTTCCACCCGTAAGTACATCATAGAGAAGTATTTGCGAGCTTCCGCCTTGAGCACTTACTGTAAAAGACATGGGTCCTGGTCCACATCTATATACCGTATCTGGAGCCAGCGGAGGGTTGGGTAGTGATACAATATTTGCTACCACAGCTGTATGGGGACTTAAACATCCTGCCGAGGGGGCAGCACTTCTTATATAGAAGGTAGTTGTTTGGGTAACATTAGGCACAGTTAGTAGGTAAGGAGCAGAATTAGCTGAAGCTATGGGAGGATCTGATAGAGTAACTATTTGTTGATCATATAGCCGAATTTCTGTTCCTGCTTGAGAGCCCATCGAGGCAGTAAAAGTTACGTCACCCGGCCCGCAACGGGTAACAGCTGGCGCCGAAGGAGCATTGGGTATAGCCCTCAAACTATTAATCCAGGTAGTATTAGCGCCTCCATTAGGCTCACCTGGCGTAGCATTACTCGGATTAGTTTCCTTGGTCCAGTTGCTAGCATTGCTAATGCCTGCAGCACTATTGCCCGTGTAATGCACTGAATGGGCATTCGTATTAGGACGGACAGTGGCACCTGTAAAAGAAGCATTGTTGCCTTGGTCCCAATCATGAACTATAGTACCACCGTTATTAAATAAAACGGGGTTATATGTTACCACTGTAGTAGAATTATCAAAGTAGGAGTTAGAGCCCCAATTAAACGAGGGCTCAAATAATGTAGAGTTATTACTTCCCACCACAATTTTATAGTTGCAATCTGTTTTTGAGAGATCATCTGGAACTTGATTAGCTCCATTTCCAAATTCATTGCTTTGACAGGAAAAAAGCGCATCAATGTTATAAACTACAATTATAGTACCCGGCGGAATATTATTCCAGAAAGGATCGTTTTTAAACTCCAACAAAACAGCACCCCCCGGGCTATCTCTTAGTCGCCACCCTCCTAGGTTAACAGGTCCAGGCCCAACAACTAGTAATTCAATCCATTCCGTAGCTTCTGTTAATGAACTACACAATGGTCCTGCCAACGGTACTCCCTGCCCCCATTCATTAATAATTACAGATTGGCTACGAGCAGTATAAAACGAAAAGAACATTAACAAGCTAAAAAACAGTGCACAAGCTTGCCCCTTTACTTTGACTAAAAGTAGATTTTTCATATTATGTTTCAACTTCTTCATATTTTCTGCTATTTATGTTAATCTTTAATTCAAATCTAATCAAATATACTATGCAACAAAAGAATAATAAAACTATTTATCAATTCTTGGAGGCTTTTCGTTTATAATTGAGAATGATTCAAAAACAGAGGGAGTTTACTTCCTGAATTTTCAAAGAATAGCTATAGTTAGAAAATTATACATATTTGAAGGTAATTTAAGCAAAATTCTACTAAGTAAATCAAATATATTGGAAAATAGTTTGTAAATTACATTGTAGATTAGAGCCAAAAGTGTTATATTTGCTTTATAAGTAACGAAGCAAGTTTCAAGTTTTGTAAACTAAAGACAATGTACTTAACTAAAGAAAAAAAAGAAGAGATTATCAGCGAGAATACGATTAGTAAAGATCCTAAAGATACGGGATCTCCAGAGGCCCAAATAGCTCTTTTTACCTATAGGATCAATCATATTAACGAGCATTTACAAAAGCATAGGAAAGACCATTCTACAAAGTTGGGACTACTCAAATTAGTAGGAAAGCGTAGAAGGTTGTTAAATTATCTAATGAAAACAGATATAGAGCGCTATCGTGCAATTATCAAGAAACTAAACATTCGTAAGTAATTTGAATAAAATCTAGGCTGGAAATGGAATATATTGAGCACTCCATAGAACTGCAAGAAGGTCAAATTTTTCATATTGAAACAGGTCGCCTTGCAAGACAGGCAGATGGGGCGGTAGTATTGAGGGTCAAGGATACCATGCTCCTGGCAACCGTGGTAGCTGAACGAAATATCGACCCGGATATAGACTTTTTGCCCCTTTCTGTAGACTATAAGGAAAATTATTCCTCAACAGGTAAAATTCCGGGAGGTTTTTTTAAGAGAGACGGTAAGCTAAATGAGCATGAAATTCTAATTTCACGTATCGTAGATCGCTCTATTCGCCCTCTTTTTCCGGAAGATTACCACGCAAATATTCAAGTAATTATCTCCCTTATTTCAGCCGATAAGGAGGTACAGCCAGATGCTTTAGCCTGTGTAGCCGCTTCAGCAGCTATCTGTGTTTCTGACATCCCCTTCCCAGATCCTGTTTCTACAGTAAGAGTTACATACAAAGACGGTAAATACCACATAAATCCTACTTACACCGAGATGGAAAATGTGTTGTTGGATTTGATGATTGCCGGTACCAACGATTCAATTGTAATGGTAGAAGGGGAAATGAATGAAGTTTCTGAGTCTGTAATGATGGAGGCCTTCCGCTTTGCCCATGAGTACATAAAAAAGTTAAATGGATTTCAATTAGAGCTAAGGAAATTAGTAAATAAAAAACCAAGAGAATATCCACGGATTCCTTTTGACCCGGAGCTGTATGCAAAATTAAAGGAATTAGTAGGCCAACGCGTAGCTAGCGTTTGCGAAGAATTTCTTCCTAAACAACAGCGGTCTCAAAAGTTCGAAGCCCTTCATCAAGAAGCTCTTAATACGTTTCTTAGTCCCACTGATCCTCCAGAAAGAAGGAAGCAGATTAATGAATATTTTGAAAAATTAAAGAGCGAAATTATGCGGTCCATGATTCTTGATAAAGGGATTCGGCTAGATGGAAGAAGGACAGATGAAATTCGTGATATATGGTGCGAAGTGGGTTTTTTACCACGTTCACATGGTTCCGCTATTTTCACTCGGGGCGAAACACAAAGTTTAACTACCGTTACTCTAGGTACTAAGCTAGATGAGCAAACTATAGACTACGCTACTATACAAGGTTCTAAAAGGTTTATGCTCCAATATAACTTTCCAGCCTTTTCAACCGGAGAAGTTAAGCCTCTAAGAGCGCCGGGTAGGCGTGAAATTGGGCATGGTAATCTAGCTGAACGAGCCCTGAAAAACCTAGTGCCCGAAGATAATGAATATACTATTCGAGTAGTTTCAGAAATTTTAGAATCAAATGGCTCTAGTTCAATGGCCACTGTATGTGCAGGCACCCTAGCTTTAATGGATGCTGGCATACAAATTAAAAGACCCGCATCGGGTATAGCTATGGGCTTGATTATAGAAGGCGATCGGTATGCTATTCTCTCAGACATTTTAGGAGACGAAGATCACCTTGGAGATATGGATTTCAAAGTGGCGGGTACTAAAAATGGTCTTACTGCTTGTCAAATGGACATAAAGGTAAGAGGCTTATCTTTTGAAATTTTAGCAAAGGCGCTAGAACAGGCCAAAAAGGGTAGGCTCTATATTCTAGAAAAAATGTTAGAAACTATTTCTGAACCGCGGCCGGAGCTTTCAGTTTTTGCTCCTCGAATTGTAAAATTTGAAATCCCAGCAGATAGTATTGGAGCGGTTATTGGGCCAGGCGGCAAAGTCGTACAGGAAATTCAACGACAAACAGGGGCTACTATTGTAATAGAAGAAGTAAATGGAGTAGGAGTAGTAAGTGTGTCTTCTCCTAATAAAGACTCTTTAGACGCTGCTCGAAATTGGATAAAGGGCATTACAGCAGAACCCGTTATCGGGGATACTTACCTAGCTAAGGTAAAAAATATTAGAGAGGCAGGTGCATTTTGTGAATTCTTACCTGGCAAAGATGGATGGTTGCATATTTCAGAAATTTCCCATGAAAGGTTGGAATCTATTGAAGATGTTATTAAAGTGGGTGATACGTTTAATGTAAAATTAGTGGGCTTAGACCCCAAAACTAAGAAGTTTCGCCTTAGCAAAAAAGCCCTAGAGCCTCCCCTTAAAAATGAAAAGCCCAATAATAAATCAAAAAGCAGCAGCCCCTATTCAAGTGGTAGTAGTACTTCTCACACTAAAAATCAGGGAGGGAACCGACCTCCAAGTAGAAGGTAAAATAAAAAATTCTACTCCTTATTGAGAGCCTGGGAGAAATTATTTCCAAGGCTTTTTTGTTTTTTCTATATTTTGCATTAATTTTGTTAATAAGAAGAAGGGTACTAGTACTATAGTACCACTATTTTCATATTGGTCTATGTATGGAGCCAGATATAGCTCAGGTAGAAAAAAGTATTTTTGAATGGATAGAACAAAATTTTGAAGATGTCTTTGTTATTGAAGTTAAGTGCCATAAGGGTAAGCAAAATCTATTAAGAGTAACAGTTGACAAAGATAAGGGTATTAGTATAGGGGATTGTGCTCTAATAAACAGGAAGTTACAGGAATGGCTTTTGTGCTACCCAGTATTTTTAGAAAATTATAGAATAGAGGTATCTTCCCCCGGTCTTTCTGAGCCGTTTAAGGTTTTTCGTCAGTATACCAAAAACATAGGCAGAGAAGTAATTGTCACCCTACTAAACGGTGAGAAAATCAAGGGAACCCTAGTAGCAGCACACGCTGAGCAAAACAATATTACACTACAAACACAACCCAATAGTTACAAAAATAAAAACGCAACTAAATCTAATAATACAACTATTACTACAACAATTCCATTAAAAGAAATTAAGCATTGTTTCATCGATATCAAGATATAAGAAAGCTCTTTTTTATTTAAATTGTTATTATTAAAAAAGTAGTCCCACGTACGGATGGCTAAAAAAGTAATAGTAGACCAAAAAAGTGATATCATCGAGAGCCTAAGCGAGTTCTCTCGTTTTAAAAATATAGACCGTGCTGCTCTAATGAAAGTATTAGAGGAAATCTTTAGGGCAATGATTCGTAAAAAGTACGGCTCTGATGAAAATTTTAATATTATTGTTAATGTAGAGAAGGGTGATCTAGAGGCTTTTCGGGAGCGCAAAATTGTTAGTGATTTAAACGTGGTGGATGAGTCGCGTCAAATACCTTTAAGTGAAGCTCTCAAATTAGATAAAGATTACAAAATTGGAGAGGAAGTAGCTGAAAAAATCAATTTCTTAGAGTTCGGGCGTAGGCACATTAGCTCAGCTAAGCAGCTATTATCTCAGAAAATTAGTGAAATGGAAAAGCTTCTCGTGTTAAATTATTACAAGGAGCTTATTGGTGAAATTATTGTAGGTGAGGTTTATCAAGTTTGGCGAAATGAAATACTTGTTAAACATGAAGATAACGAACTTTACCTACCCAAGTCAGAGCAAATTCCTAAAGATAAATTCAAAAAAGGGGAAATGGTACGAGCTCTTGTTCTAGATGCCTACCTCAAAAACGGCTCTCCGCGCATTATACTATCTCGTACTTCACCAATTTTTTTAGAAAGACTTTTTGAGAAGGAGGTTCCAGAAATTCTAGACGGTACTGTTGCTATCCGTAAAATTGTTAGAGAACCGGGCGAAAGAGCAAAAGTAGCGGTCGAAAGCTTTGATGATCGCGTAGACCCTGTAGGGGCGTGTGTGGGAATTCGAGGCACCCGCATTCATGGCATTATGAAAGAATTACGCAATGAATCAATTGATGTAATTCATTATACGAACATACCCCAGCTCTATATTCAAAGGGCGTTAAGTCCTGCTAAAATATCAAATATCGAGATTAATGAAAAAAAGAAAGCTGCAATCGTTTATGTTAAACAGGACCAAATTTCCCTGGCAATTGGAAAGGGAGGGCAAAATGTTAAGCTTGCAAGTAAACTTACAGGTTATGATATAGATGTTTATACCGAAACAGTTTCCGAGGAAGTAGAAGACGACGTAGAGCTCGATGAATTTAAAGACGAAATTCAAGAGTCAATTATTGAAGAACTGAAAAAAATAGGGTGCGATACAGCAAGAAGTGTATTACAACTTTCTATTGAGGAAATTGAAAAACGCACAAATCTAAATCAAGAAACGATACAAAATGTTTTACGTATTTTGAAGCAAGAGTTGGAAGACTAACTCTCTACATTACAACTCACTAAAAACTTTCTTTCTGTTTGCATATGACCGAAGAAAAAAATAAAACTCATCGCCTTTTCAAAGTCGCTAAAGAACTTAACGTGGGAAGTAGTACGCTTACTGAATTTTTGAGAAGCAAAGGAATTGAAATAGATGATAAAAATCCTAATGAAAAAATATCTACAGAAGTATATGAACTTCTAAAGTTAGAATACTCAAGTGAAAAAAAACTAAAAGCAAAAGATAAATCAGGTAAAAAGACTATTTTTACTAAAGAGTCAAAAATGGCTTTTATTCCCCTTGCAGACCCTACGCCGGCAGAAACTCCAAGTACTATTGCTACTACTCCCTTAGTTTTCGATCTTGAGGAAGTCTCCGATTCATCCAAGGAGATAGAGCCATCCAATACAAGCGTACCTCCCCTCGAGCCGTTACCCTTGGTTTTGGAAGAAATTGATTTTTCTAGCGTTCCTGATATTATCACTACACCCAAAACAAAATTAGGTAAAAGTAAAAAAGAAACTAAAGCAACTAAAAAAGTTTCTGGAGAAATTGCTCCTTCTTCCCCCCTTTCTGAGCCTTCCTCTCCACCACTTTCAACAATTGAGCCCCTTAAAGTTGAAGACACTACACTTACACTTGCAAACAAAGGAAGTACCAATACCGCTGAGGAAATAAAAGTGTCATCAGAACCTAAAGTAGAAGAAAACAAAATATTTCATACCCGTGAAATAGATAATACCTTCGAACTCACCCAAACTATAATAGCCCCTGCTGCTTTTTCTCCAGAAATAGAATCTGTTACAGATACGCCCGAGCAACTCCAATCAGTAAATCTAGCTCTTACTACCCCAAAATTAGAAAAAACTACCCTAGAGGAGGAGCCTATAGCACCCGAAGCTGATAGTTTTTCTCCAACCTCTAGCCCTGGTACCAAGCAAGTGCAAACTGTTAGTGCTACAGACCAACCATTCCTAGAAATTAATATTAAGTCTGAGTCTATTTCTAAACAAGCACCAGAAATCCCCTTTTTGCAAGAAAAAGAGATCGAAACTACTCCACCCATCACACTTTCTACTGATTTATTACCTGCTAGTAGTCAGGAGAAGGCAGAAAGTAATGCGCCAATCTCTAACCAAAATACTATTGGCCTTGCCCCTGAAAAAGTCGATCTATTATCTACTACAAACAGCCTATTGTCTCCTACAGTTCAAGCTCCTATAGAAGAAAAAATTAGCGTACCCTCTTCTTTACCAGATTCTCCCGCTGCCCTAATTAAGGAACAGGAGAAGACAACAGAAGTAAACACTTTAGCGAGAAAACTGGACAGTGAATTAGAAGATAGTCCAGTTAAGAAAAATGAGTTTTCAGACGTCCTTTCTGTCTCAGAAAAAGTAAAAGAACAAATACAGCCTACAGAATCTATTTTTACTACCGAAGTAACTACCCTCGAAAAAACTGATACTACTTCTATTCCTATTCAAGAGGAATCTTCTACTAAAGTAGAAGAAAAAAACTCACTTACGAGTGAAGCCCAAGAAGTAGCCCCGAGTATACAGCAAGATACTTCCTCAACGCCCAAGGATTTTGTTATTCGGGCCAAAGACCATGCTCCTAAATTACAAGGGCTTACTATTAAGGGCAAAATAGAGCTTCCACCTCCTAAGCCCAAAAAGTCCCATTCCCTTGCTACTAAGGAAAGTACTAAAATCAAAGAAAAAGAAACTACCAAAGAGACTGCGAGAGAAAGTATTCAAGGAGCTGCTGCGATAGCGGGAGCAAAAATTACAAGCAAAACTCAAGAAACTACTCCTTCGCAAGAAATACCGGAAATATCAATAGCGGTAGAAAAAATTGAACTACCAGCCGAATCTTTACCAACTGTAAAAATTGAAGCAACTGAAGTAAGCCCTACTACTGCTTCTGAAGCATCTGTTGCAGCACCACAAGAAAAAGAATTAGGCGAAAAGAAAAGAAGGCGAAAAAGGAAAAGGAAGAGAAAAAGTAGTAGTGAAACTTCTGCGTTACAAAATACTCCAAGCTTACAGTCCACTTCAAGCACTAAGGTAGCTCCGGGTACCTCTACCAAAAAACCTGCACTTGGAAAAAATAAATTACAGGGCATTCCGGCTACTAAACCTAAGGAGGAAATTAGTAGTCGAGAAATTCAAGAAAAGATAAAAAGTACGCTGGCAGAAATGCATAAAACCGCCAGCCGGAAAAGGCAAATCACTCGTAAAGAAAAAAGAAATAAAAAGGCTAGTATTCTAGAACAACAAGAACTTGAAAAAATTGCAAGTTCTAATGTGCTAGAAGTTACTGAATTTCTTACGGCAAATGAGTTAGCTACCCTTATGAATGTTTCTGTAAATGAGGTGATAAAGAAATGCATGGAGCTAGGGCTTTTTGTTTCTATTAATCAGCGAATAGATGCAGACGTAATCTCACTTATCGCAGAAGAGTTCGGTTATCAAGTTAAGTTCATTTCGATTGAAGAGAGCTTTTATCAAGAGACTAAAACTGTTAATGAGGCGGAACTCCAAGAAAGGCATCCGATAGTCACGGTGATGGGGCATGTAGACCACGGAAAAACTTCTTTATTAGATTATATTAGAAGAACCAATGTAATTGCCGGTGAAGCTGGAGGTATTACCCAGCATATTGGTGCTTATGAAGTAACGCTAGATAATGGCAAAAAAATTACTTTCTTAGATACGCCGGGGCACGAAGCTTTTACTGCTATGCGGGCTCGTGGTGCTCAAATTACAGATATTGCTATCATTGTTATAGCTGCAGACGACCAAGTAATGCCCCAAACAAAGGAGGCTATTCATCATGCTCAGGCCGCAGGTGTACCAATGGTATTTGCTATTAATAAGATTGATAAGCCAGGTGCTAATCCAGAAAAAATTAAAGAGCAATTAGCCCAAATGAATATCTTAGTAGAAGAGTGGGGAGGAAAATATCAGTGCCAGGAAATCTCTGCTAAATACGGGAAAAACGTAAATGAGTTACTAGAAAAAGTACTTTTAGAAGCTGAATTGTTAGAATTAAAAGCTAACCCCAATGCTCCAGGTAGAGGAACAATCTTAGAAGCACAATTAGATAAAGGAAGGGGAGTTGTTGCCACCATCTTAGTACAAGATGGAACTTGTAAAGTAGGGGATATCATGCTGGCTAATACTACATATGGTAGAATCAAGGCAATGTTCGATGAAAGGAATCGTAAGGTTAAGAGCGCAGGGCCCTCCACGCCAGTACAGGTTTTAGGTCTAGACGGTCTTCCGCAGGCAGGAGATAAATTCCAGATCATGGAAAGCGAAAAGGAAGCAAGAGCCCTAGCGGCTAAAAGGCAACAATTGTTACGCGAACAAAGTTTACGAATGCAAAAACGAGTTACACTTGAGGAAATATCGCGTAGGAGTGCTCATGGCGGTAAATTCAAAGAACTTAACCTAATAGTAAAAGGAGATGTGGATGGATCAGTAGAGGCGTTGTCAGACAGCCTTATCAAACTCTCGACGGAAGAAGTGGCGGTAAAAATCATTATGAAAGGAGTAGGTCAAATTTCAGAAAGCGATGTGCTACTGGCCTCTGCGTCTGATGCTATTATTGTGGGCTTTCAAGTACGTCCGAGCCCAGGAGCTAGGAAACTTGCGCAGCAAGAAGCCATTGATATTCGCTTGTATAGCGTTATTTATGATGCTATTAATGAAATCAAGGGTGCACTAGAAGGAATGCTTGCTCCTACTATCATAGAGGAGGTTACCGGCGTTGCCGAAGTACGAGAACTCTTCAAAATTTCTAAAATAGGAACCGTAGCAGGATGCTTGGTATCTGATGGTAAAATTACAAGGGGAGCTTCAGTCCGGCTTATTCGAGAAGGAATTGTAATTTATACAGGCAAAATAGCCTCGTTAAAGCGCTTTAAGGAAGATGCAAAAGAAGTAACCTCTGGTTTTGAATGTGGCATTAGTATTGAAAATTTTAACGACCTAAAAGTAGGAGATATAATTGAGGCATTTACACAAACAGAAGTTAAAAGAAACCTTAGTTCATGAGATATTTTGCTCAAATTAATATTCTACCCCGTGCAGAGCTATTAGACCCCAAAGGTAAAACCACCGAAATAGCTTTACGTGGCCTAGGATTTTCAAATGTACATAACGTACGAATAGGAAAACATATTACCCTGGAGCTTGAAGCCGTTTCGTTAGAAGAAGCTTCTGAACAAGTAGAAAAAATGGCACAGCAGCTTCTTGCTAATCTTGTTATTGAAAATTACGAAATTCAACTCAAGCCTAGTTACTAGTTAAATCGGATATAGCAATATATTAAAAAAGCTATGACAAAAAATAGTCAAATTCGTTGTATTATTATTGATGATGATGAAATTTCAAGAACTATCATTGAAAAATATATTGAAAAAACTGAAATTTTAGAGCTCGTAGGTTCTTACGAAAGTGCAGAAGAAGGGCTAGCGCCTATACTCAACCATGAGGCTGACTTAATTTTTCTAGATATTGAGATGCCGCAAATGACAGGGATTGAGCTTATAAAAAGTCTAATTGTCAAGCCTTATATCGTACTAATTACTGCTCAAAAAGAATATGCTCTAGAAGCTTTTGACCTAGATGTAACCGACTATCTTTTAAAACCTTTTGATTATCCTCGCTTCCTTAAAGCTGTAGGAAAAGTTAAAGAGCTGATAGATATAGAGGCACAAGCAAAAAATAAAAGTGATATTTTTGTAAAACATCAATCTCGATATATTAAAATTCCTACCCACGAACTTTTATGGATTGAAGCTATTGGAGACTACGTAGAACTACATACTGCCCACAAAAAATATATTGTTCACACTACTATGAAAGCTATAGAAAAAAAGCTTCCTGCTAATGAATTCCTACGCGTCCACAGGTCTTACATAGTCCGCCTAGATGCAATTTCTGAAATCGAAGATAATACGCTAGTAATAGAAAAAAAATTAATCCCTATAGGAAAGTCCTATCGAAATCAACTAATGAAAAATTTGAATCTTCTTTAAGTTAGTTTTCAAACGAGATAGAAATAGAACAAAAATAGTAAAAACATTTTAGTAAGTTATCTAGGAGCTCTTCCTAGAAGGTGTACTTCTCTAATAACCTTATTTTTAGGAAGAGTAGGAAAATATAGAGTTTGTAGCTTTCCGGAAGCCCAGTCTTTCACAAAATTATCGTAGTATTTGCTTGCCGGGTTTCCAGACTGCCCACCTGGGTAAATTCCCCGAGCTTTTATAGGGTACCCCATGTTCACTACCATGCGCCAGGAAGCACCGTGGTCTGTTTTAGTAGCATTAACTATTCCCTCTCCCCCCCCAATGGAGACAAATTCTATTCCAAAGCCTGGCAACCGAGCCAAGTGAGAAAGACGTGTTTTTTTAACTTTATCCCATCTCCATTTATGAGGTTGGGTACTATAGTGTAGCAAAGAATCGTGGGCTAGATAAAAAGACTTTCTCACCAAAGTTGCTAACTTTTCCCTTTCTACAGTACGTACATCATCGTACCACCTGCTAGAATCGGTGCTTAAAATTAAACGAGCCGTAACCGAGCGATCTGGATAAATACTAGCACCAAAATCATCTTCCCAAATACTTTGCTCTAAAAAATTCCACCATACCTCAAAAGCAGCCGCTCCTGCGCTACCTGGATTATTTTCATAATTCCACCGGTGCAATAAGTAATACATCTCCACACTAGATGGCTGCAAAAGCTGTTTTTCATTCAGAAAGCTAAGAAGCCTAGGCAGGACTTTTTCTGCTAATAAATTATAATTATCATTTTGCAAATTCCGTAAAGAATCTACCGTTATTTTTTGCATAGATGCTAGACGCTGATTAATTCTAGCGCCTCTTTCAAAGCTTTCAAAATTCCAGTCTAGGTAATATGGATAGGTGGTATCAGTAGGAGCCTGGTTAGCCGAACTTACAAAACCTCTTTTGGGATTTAAAATATGAGGATTATGTTGCTGGGGTATCCATCCTTTCCAATCATGCTCAGGGTTACTACCATCTAAAATAAACTTCCCCTGCTCCCGCCATTTCAATGGATAACGCCCATTAGACCAAATTGCTATGTTTTTGTGATCTATATAAATAAAATTTTGCGCAGGACAGGTATAATATTCAATGGCTTCTATAAAATCTTCATATTCACTAGAACGATTTAATAAGTAAAAAGTAAGTAGCTCATTCGAAGGAAAATGGGCTGCCCACTTCAATGCACAAGAATAAGGAAATGCCCTAGAGCGAAAGCTACCGAGATTCACTACCGGCCCATGCAAAGTGCTAACTATTGTATCTAAGCGCAAGCTTCCCCCTTTAATAAAAATAGTATCTATTCTTCGTTCAGCAACAATCCACTTATTATTGTAACGATATTCTTGATAGGTGCCGTCCCTAAAAGTTATTTTATACCAATCAACCACATCGGCTCCTACGTTGGTAACGCCCCAGGCTATTTTTTCATTAAATCCTATAATAATAGTAGGTGCACCGGGTATAGTGACGCCGTAAACATTTACTCCTGGAGCTTCCAGGTGCATTTCTAACCAAATGGAAGGAAGCCGCAAGCTTAAGTGGGGGTCGTTAGCCAAAAGAGGATAGCCATTAGCAGACTTATTCCCGCTCACTGCCCAATTATTGCTGCCATTATTGTTCTGTAAGGCATATTCCCCTTTAGACTGGGCGCTAAGACAAGAGTAAGAAGATGGCTTTCTAGGTATAACCTCTGACTTAAAATCCCATTTTGTCCCTTCAGGGATAATAGGGTCTGTAAAAGGAAGATAATTAGGGAACAATTCATCCACTACAGCCTTACCATACTTTTGTAAAATAGATGTTAGCGGTACTTCTAAGGTCGAAAAAGAAAGATCGTAAGCCATCATTTTAAGTAATAGGGCGCATTTTAGCTCCGTCCATCTTTGGGGAGCGTAACCCAAAATTTTATACTCAATAGGAAACTGCCTTGGGTTTAATTGGTCAATCCACGCGTTTACACCTGCCGTATAAGCAGATAAAACCATACGCGTTCTATGATCTTTTTTCATTTGCTCAAGTGCAGCTTTAGCCGCCTCAACCATTCCTAAGCGACGCTGTCGCCTATCGTAAGCCAACATATCATTGCCATTAAAAGAGGCTCCTAATACTTCTGAGAGATATCCTCCTGCAGCCCTCACTTGCATTTCCATCTGCCATAAACGCAAAGAAGCTGTTACATATCCTTGAGCAAAGTATAAATCATATTCATTTGTTGCCTTAATATGCGGCACTAACCTTTCATCATACTTCAACTCCACTGCAGCCTTTAAGCCTGGTACTATGATACTTCCAACATCTGGTATATCTTCCTGCCAAGCATTTTGCCAAAAGCCGTGAAAAGGAGAAAAAAAATCACCTAGCGCCGGAGCCCCTGGCGCCAATATTTCTCTTGTATTTAAAATCCAAATTAGCCCTATTAAGAGTAAAAAAGAAACTCCCAAAATTACAATACGCATACCTTTTTTGGTTTCCAAAAACCTGCCTCCCTTTTTCTAGTTTGTACCAAAATTAATATAAATCTTACCCTGTGAATTATGTGAATTATAAAAAAAGGATAACTTAAAGGATAATTATTGGAGCTTCTATTTTAACTGAAATTCAAAAGGTATAGATATCCAAACTTTCACGGGCCTGCCCCCCTGCATGCCAGGTGTAAAACGTAAGCTATCTATATGACGCAAACACTCCTCTGTTAGCAGAGGGTGGGGAGATTTTTGAACTATTGTTTTTTCTACCCTTCCTTCTTTATTGACCAACATTCTTATAAAAACTTTTCCTTGAATACCTGCCTCCTTACAAAGTACAGGATAAACCATACGCTGCTTAATCACATCTAAATTGATAGGAGCTGGCTTTACTTCTAAAAAAATAAATTTATTAGGATCGGGCTCTTCTTCTGTCACAGTTTTTTCCTTGGGTTGGGGAGAAGAAATAGCAACCTTAGGAGTACTATCCACGCCATCTGGCGAACCTGGCACAAATACCACACCCTCTTCTAATAGGCCCATCGTAGGAAGAGCCCTAGGATCTCCTTTCACATTTCTTGTACCAATTTCTGCTTTCACAGTATCCAAATATTTAATTTCGGGTACAAATACTTGAGGGTTTGCCTCAGCATGAGGAACCACTTTAGGAATTACAAACATTACCTCTGGCATTTTAGGAGTACCCTTAGGAAGCCGTATTGTCAAAGATGGTGGTTCTACTAATCCTCTTTTAATATTCCTTTTACTCCCAACCACTTCCCTATCCTCACTTAATTCAGCTGTCACTTCTCTGGAGTAGTAATAAGGTTTGATTTGCTGTTCTTTTACCTCCTCAAGTAGCCAATAATCAGAAAAAGAATATATCTCAATAATACTAACTAAAATAGCAGTTCCTAATAAAAAAGAAAGAACCTGAACTCGCAGATAATTTTTTCTTATCTCATATGCTCCATATTCCTTATTTCTGTTCTTGAATAGGATTTCATCTAAGTTAGCAATAATAACATTTGATCTTTCATCCATTTCATTCGATAATTTAATTAGCAGCCTTTAATAATATTAACAAAGTTAAATTTATAAACTTTGATTATAACATAAAATTTTGGTATTAATCTTTTCTACAATCGGAAAAATGATTTACTATAAAAAGAGCAAAATAAAACTTTTATATAAAAAATTGATTCGACTTTAGCATTTTATAACCCTTTACGCTAGTAATAATCAATAATTTACCTAAAATCCAAGAATCTTAGCCATCTCAATTAAGTAGAATTTATTACTTTTGCTAGTAACCAATTTTGAGTATTCTCCTATTAAAGTGTTTTTTGAATCTTCAAAATCTCTTTGCATATGCTTCATATGTTTAAAAATCTACGTAAACAATATCAATTATGCTTAGTTGCTCTTGGGGCTATGTTTTTTTATCTAGCCTCACTTTCAAATCTCTGTGCTGCTGTTTATTATGTAAATACAAATACGGGGTTTGATAGCAACTTGCCGGGCCAAGGAAGTTCGCCTGCTACTCCCTGGAAAACTATTAGCTATGCCATTGCTTTAGCTGCGGCAGGAGATACTATAGAAGTAGCTGCGGGTACTTATATCGAAAATTTGGTATTCAATAAAAACCTCGTTCTGTTCGGACCCAACCGTAACATCTCTCCTAATGGAGGAGCAAGAGTAGCAGAAGCTATTTTACAACCCCCTGCGCCTTTTATTCCTCCTGTAAGCATCGGTATAGAAAATGCTGATGCCCACATTGAGATAACGGGCTTCACATTAGTAGGTACTGGCGACTACTTGCTTTGGGCTAACGGAAGTACCCCTAACTCTCCTAGTGGCAGCGTTAAGTTTAGCAAAAATATTGTAACAGGTACAGGAAGAATAAACGATGGTATTCTCTACTGTAATAATATTTTAGAAGTCAATGTTCAGGATAATCGATTTGCTAATCTAGTTGCAAGTGGAACTTCTCATGCTCTACAAATAATTGCAGCGAAAATACTTTCTGTAAAAAGTAATACTTTTAATAATACTAACTATGCTGCTATCTACGCCATCAATGTAGATAGTGCCATAATAGAAAGAAACGTAATTAGCACTACCACTGCTGCAGGAATTATTATCCTACATGGCAATGATGTCCAGGACCAATATACCCTCTTTATCCGCGAAAATACCATTACTAATGCTGGTTCTATGGTACATGGAGGCATTAGTTTAACTATAGGCAACGGAACTAAACAAGTTACTATATCTCACAATCGCATTCAAAATTGCTTTTATGGAGTACATATTCAAAATGGTTCTCAAGATATTACAAATAAAGTAGCAGTTACTTATAATTGGTTCAGTGCCAATAGCGGTGCCGCTATCAACCATGCGGGCATAGGAGTATTGGAAGCAGCAGCCAATTGGTATGGCAGCCCTAATGGCCCTACTTCACCCTTCAATTTTGGAGTTAGTGGTACTCAGCGCATTCTTACAAGTAATCAAGACACCCTAGCTCGGTTTGCCCCTTGGCTTGGTACGGGAACTGATGCTGACCCTATTACACCAGGATTTCAAATACCAACAAGTGCAACTCTTATAATTCGTTCCAGTTGGCCTCAAAGCGGTAGCGGATTATTGCAAAGGAGCAATACTTTTGCTCGATCTGGAGATGTTCTAGAATTCCGAGATTCGGTCTATATAAACGAAGATTTGCACATTGATAAGTCTCTTAGCCTTAAAGCAGGAGGTAATTTTACCCCACGTTGGAGAAATCTTAGCGTAGGAGGAATTAATAATATTCCTGAAGTAAGTTTATTAAGTGATTTTCAAGTAAATAACGTAAATTTAATCCAAGGGCAGGGTGGAAAGATTAATACTAACGCTTACACCTTAAGGGTACGCCAAAATTACGCAGAAGCCCCTACGGAAGGTAAAGCTGTTTTTGGAACTACGGTTACTAGCCGCACAGTAAACGCATTTGAAAATAATTTTGGTAATATCAGTATAACTTTTTTGGAAACCAATACCCCTACTACAAGCAACATCCAAGTTACTCGCTTTTCTGGTACCAATGCAGTAGTAGTGATTAACGGACAAAATAGTATTGCTCAACGCTGGCGCCTAGAAGGCAATATACCGCAAGGACGTTCTATACGCCTGAGCTGGCCAGCTATTAATGATAATGGCGTGGATCTTAACTCTGCCCGCCTCTGGTTTCGTGCTTTAGGTTCAAATACCTGGCAACCTCTAGGACGTTTGATTACAGACACTATTGGTAACCCTAGAACTTTACAAATTACGCTCACACAAGCAGGAGAATTTACCGTGGCGCCCTTTCGTTGTAGACTTACAGTCGATTTAGGACCTGATAGCCGAGTTTGTACCAATAATCCTTATACTCTAAAACCTTCAATTACAGGGGGAACCCCTCCTTACAATTTTCAATGGAGCCCGGCAGCTAATTTGAACAGTGCTACTATTGAGCAGCCTATCTTTCAAAGCAACTCTTTAGGATCTCGTACGCTTGGAGTTACGGTTACTGATGCTATTGGATGTCAAGCAACTGATACCATCCGCCTTACTCTAATACAGAGCCCAACGGCCTTTGCAGGACGAGATACGATGATTTGTCGAGGTCAAATACTTCGCCTAAATGCAAGAGCATCAGGAGGGGGAGCCGCTTCCTTCAATGACTATCGTTTTACCTGGCGTTCAGATACTATCCTTATTGCTTTTAATAATCCTACTCCTTCGATTTCGCAAAATAGAAGC
>JANWXU010000035.1 GCA_025057395.1 Bacteroidia bacterium
CAGGCCTGAGTAGTGCTGCTATTCTTAGTCCTTTTGCAAGACCCTCTCAAACTACTACTTATACTCTTTATGTAATTTGTCAAGGATGTACAAGTGCAATTGATTCTGTAAAAATTATAGTAACTGCTAGTCCCAGGGCTTCTATTGCAGCTTCTAGGCTTCGCTTTTGTGCTGGTAGCGGCGGTACGCTTCTTACAGCTATTGTAAATGATGGCAAACCTCCGTATAGATACCAATGGTCTCCGTTAGAAGGATTAGTTTCACCTTTTTCACCCTCTACACCTGCTAATCCTGTTCAAAATATTACCTACAGTTTATTAGTTTCTGATGCAAATGGATGCACTTCTACTCCAAGTACAGTACCTATTACAGTAGATACTCTACCTAAAGCTAACGCAGGACCTGACGTTCAAATCTGTAAAGGAAGTAATGCAGGTGCCTTTTTAAGAGCCCCTATTAACTTAAACTACGATTATTATTGGACGCCCACAACAGGATTAAGTAACCCACGGGCGGAAAATCCATTCGCTTCCCCTGATACCACTACTATCTATACTCTTAAACTGATAGATAGAAATACAGGCTGCTCTAGTGAACTAACTACTTTAGATACTGCTGCTACTGTTACAGTTTTTGTACGCAATACCCCTATTGCGAGTGTGGGAAATAGATATCGTTCGATTTGCCTAGGCGATAGCATTCAAATTGGAGATTATCCTCGCAATGGAGGACCTAATTATACCTTCGAATGGACCCCCAGTATTGGACTTAGTGATTCTACTGTCAATTTTCCAAAGGCATCTCCCTCTAGAAGCACCTATTATTACTTTCGAGTAGAGTCTAATGGCTGCAAAAGCATGGCAGATACACTTTTCATTCAAGTTAATACACGCCCTATTGCTATCGCAAATAATAATTTCATTGCTATCTGCCCTAAAGATAGTGCCACAATTAAAATAACTGTAAGCGGGGGGCAACCTCCTTATTCTTACTTTTGGTCTCCAAGCACCTACATTAGTGATCCTGGGGCTTCAGAAGTAAAAGTATCGCCTCCTCAAAGTTTAACCTATAGAATACAAGTAGTGGATAAAAATGGATGTAAAAGTGAAAAATATGAAACAGTATATATAGAAGTTAAGCCAGTACCAGAATTAAAAATAAACCCTAGTAATCGACCCTTTTTATATTGCCCTAATGGTGATAGTCTTCAATTTAATCCTTACGTAAGTGGCAATGTTGCGCTCTATAGCTATCAATGGATGCCTCCTACTGGCATATCCAACCCTACACAAAAAAATCCCAAAGCAGCTCCCTCTACTAATCAATTGTACACTCTAGTAGTTACGTTTGGAAATTGTAAGGTAAAGGATTCTATTTTCGTGCAAGTAGGTCCGTTACTCAAGGCTCAAATTGTAGCTTCCCAAGATACCATTTGCGAGGGTGAAAAATTATTACTCAAAGCTAGTGGAAACTTGGGCTCAGGCACTTTCCGTTGGAAAATAGAAGAAGGCAAAACTCAAAGTTATTTTTCAGGAAAAATTTTAGAAACTTTTCCAACTACCCATGCTACTTATTACCTAGAGTTAAAAGAAAGTGGCTGCCTCTCAACAGATACTTTCCATATATTTGTAAAACCTTTAGCTTACGCTCAATTTGAGTACAGTAGACCCCAGAACTGCGATTCTGCTCAAATTATTGTATTCAACCGAAGTAGAAACGCTCGATTTTATCTGTGGCAAGTAGATAAAACTGGAATAATTAGCAACGAAGATAAACCTAAGTTTATATTTCAAGATACAGGTACTTATAAAATCATTTTGCGTATTTTCAATGATTCTGCATGTATTCAAGATACTACCTTTATGCAAACAGTACGAGTTACCCCTCCTCCTAAGGCACATTTTACTTTCTTTCCTTCACTCAAAGATACCTTATATATCCCCAATGCTACCCTCTACCTTCGGGATAGTAGCCAAAGAGCCCGTTCTTGGTTTTGGCAATTTGGAGACGGTAGTATTTCAGAACAAAAAAATCCTATACACCAGTATCAAAAACCGGGAGAATATTTCGTTAAACTTTTAATTACAGATGAAAATGGCTGCAGTGATGAAAAAATAGTAGGCCCATTTGTAGTAAGAGAAATAGAACTACGCCTGCCCGATATTCTTACTCCTAACAAAGATGGAATTAACGACACGTGGGAAATCTTTTATAACGGTACGGAAGACTACCATTACCAAATTTTTGATCGATTTGGAAAACAAGTTTATCAGGGTAAAAAGGGAGAAGCTTTTTGGAGTGCGGAAAATGTACCTAGTGGCACTTATTATTACGTCTTTTACCTAGGTAAAAAAAGAATAAAGGGTACTATTACCATTTTACGCTGAATATAAAATTAATGAAAGAAAAAGTATTGATTATTGATTTTGGTTCTCAATATACTCAACTCATTGCACGTAGAATACGCGAGCTTAATGTTTACTCCGAAATTGTTAATTATAAATCCTTTAAAGCAATTGATAGCTCCATAAGGGGCATCGTTTTAAGCGGAAGCTCAGCCTCTACTACCCAAGCTTTACACCCTAGCATCCAATGGAACTTTCCTAGTAACCTGCCCATTCTAGGCATTTGCTACGGAGCTCAATGGATAAGCAACTTTTTTGGCGGTAAAGTAGAAAGGATTCATGCAAGGGAGTATGGAAGGGCTTGTTTCGAAATTCTACAAGAATCTCCTTTATTCAAAAGGACCGACAAAAAGTCTATAGTATGGATGAGCCATGGAGATACTATTACCTATATACCCCAAGACTTCCAGATACTAGGAAAAACAGATAGCATTCCAATAGCTGCATTTTCTCACCGAGAATTGCCTATTTATGGTGTTCAATTTCATCCGGAAGTAAGCCATACTACTTTTGGCTCTGAAATACTAAAAAACTTTTTATTTGAAATATGTAATATCCAAGAAAAATGGACCACAAAAGAATTTATTGAGGAAGCAATAGAAGAAATTCGGGATAAAGTACAAGAGGGGGAAGTAATTTGCGCTCTTTCTGGGGGAGTAGATTCCAGCGTAGTAGCCATGCTGCTACAAAAAGCTTTACCCGGTAAGTTGCATTGTATTTATATTAATAACGGATTATTAAGAGAAGGGGAATTTGAATCTGTATTAAAAACCTACCAGAGCTTAGGATTAAAAGTTCAAGGAGTTGATGCAAGTACTCGCTTTTTAGAAGCCCTTAGAGGAGTTACAGATCCTGAAGTTAAAAGAAAAATCATAGGAAATTTATTTATCGAAGTATTTCAGGAATTTGCTTCTCAATTTCCTAATATTACCTACTTAGCTCAGGGCACGATTTATCCTGATGTTATAGAAAGTAGTACAATAGAAGGGATGGTTATTAAATCCCACCATAATGTAGGGGGGTTACCAGAAAAAATGCAATTGCAAATACTAGAACCCTTACGTAAATTATTCAAAGATGAAGTACGAGAAGTAGGAAAATTACTAGGCTTACCCTCGGAAATTATTGATCGTCACCCCTTTCCAGGGCCAGGTTTAGCTATCCGCATTATAGGCGAAGTAACTCCCCAAAGGATTCACATAGTAAAACAAGCAGACGCTATTTTTATACAAGCTCTTAAAGAGCAGCGGCTGTATCAAGAAGTGTGGCAAGCTTTTACAGTTTTACTACCTGTCTGTTCAGTTGGAATCATGGGAGACGAACGAACTTATGAAAATGTTCTTGCTTTAAGGGCTGTAACCAGCATCGACGGAATGACAGCGGATTGGGCAAAGCTACCGTATCCCTTCTTGACAGAGGTGGCTAATAAAATCATCAATCAAGTCAAGGGAATTAACCGCGTAGTGTATGATATTAGCTCTAAACCTCCTGCTACTATTGAATGGGAATAAAAAGAAAATGACAATAATAAAACTTTGTTTCATTATCTGGTCTTTTTTCTTTTTCTATAGCCACAATCTCTTTTGTCAATTAAAAATTGATAAAAAGTCGCAGCTTTCCTTTAAACAAGGGAAAATTTATTTTGAACAATCGAACTACCAAAAGGCCCTTGAGTACTTCAATTCAGCACTCGAGCGTAAATTTAATCTTTACACTACTCCTTCTTTATACATGCGCGGGCTATGTTATTTTTATCTAGATAACTACACTAAAGCTATTCAATCTTTTGAGCAGCTTCTTAAGAATTATCCTGAGTCAATTTATGTACCAGAAGCACAGTATCATAAAGCTTTGCTTATGCTAAGCAGGGAAGAAACCCAAACCCAAAAAGGCGGCTTGTATTTATTAATGAATCTTGCTCAAGACACAACGCAAGATGAAGAATTAAGACAAGATGTAAACGCAGCAATCCAACATTTTTTACTAAATGTAGCTAATCAAGAATTTTTAGAAGATTACCTTAAAATAGTAAGGCCAGCCTTTCGTCCGCTTGTATTAGAAGCCTTAGCCCTGAAAGCTCATGCGCAAAAAAACATACCCCTCCTTAAAGAGTATATTCAACAATACCAAAAAGAAAATGGAAAGTTAAGCTGGAGAATGAGTAAACTGTATACCCAAAGTTTTACTCCTGTTAAGGTAGGAAGCTTCAATATAGCCTATGTAGTTCACTTAGGCGCTCTTAATCATGATTCTTCGCGGGCACCTCGCCTTGCTGCTCAACTAATTGCAGGCTCTCTAATAGCCTTTGAAAAGCTCAATAAATATAAAAAGTGGAAAATTCATGTGAAAGTTTTTGATACTCAAGGAGAAGCTAGTACTATAGAAAAAATTCTATCCGAAGAACTTCCCGCTTTTCAACCCTCTCTAATCATTGGAGATATTTTTAATAATGCTACTAAGATTATAGCCGACTATGCTGAAAAAAATAAAATCTTGCATATTGTTCCCTTTTCTCCCAGCGATGAGCTCGTAGAAGATCGTAAGTACGTTTTATTAGCTAATCCTTCTATCTCTACGCAAACCCAAGCACTAGTTCAATTTGCTAAAGAAAAATTGAAACTTAAAAAAATCTTAATAGTATCTGATGGAAAAAAAATTAGTGACTTATTAGCCCAAAGCTTTCAAAAATTTTGCTATAAGGAAAAAGTATTTTGTTCTTATGAAAAAATTTCTGAAGAGGCCTCCAAGAAAAAAAGATATATTACCGCAATTGCAGAGGAGTTTCGTTTCAATAAATTCGATGGACTTTACATACCTATTACCAATGAGGGCTTTTTAGTGGATTTACTCTACCAACTCAAAAAAGAAAAAGTTTTTCCTATTCTAATTGGAACTCCTGATTGGTCTAAATTTAAAAATTCAACCAAGAAGCTATTATCTGAGTTTGAGGCAATAACCCAAGAATTGTATTTTCCTAGAAATGATTCAGCTCTATTTCAAGAATTTACTACTTTATATGATCAAAAATTCAACAACTCTCCTACACGATTTTCTTGCCAAGGTTTTGATATTGCTAACTACATTCTTAAGCAATTAGAAAACGTAAACGATACCACTACCCTTTTACAAGCAATAAGAAAAGCTTCTCCCTTTAAAGGATTAATTCAAAACTATTATTTTGCTAACGCAAACGACAATCAGTCTGTACAAATTATAAGATACCACCTTAATGGCATAGAAAAATTGAAAAGATGGTAAAAAAAATCATTAATAGCTTAATATTAATAATGTTAATTGTAATTCAAAACTTTCAGTGTTCCTGGTGGCAGCCTCAAGAAAATAATCTTGTTCAAAAGAATTATATTGAAGCTTATAAAGAGCTATATGTGTATTCAGTTTATTTACAGCAAACTACTTTTTCTCCTAAGCAAAAAGATTCCCTTTTTATACTTAAACTTGAGCAAACTTGCCAAAAACTAAACATCTCCAAAAAAGAACTAGCTCAACACTACGAAAAGTTAACCTCTAACCCCGATGTAGCTATTCCCTTTTATGATTCTTTAATTAGCTACTTAGAAAAAGAAACAAACAAAAACTAAAAATTACACAAGTTAAGGGGTAAATATAATTGAAGGGGACCACGAAGAAAACTTACCTAATTCGCAAATTTTTCTTACTTGCGCCTCATAGGTTCTCCCCACCTGTAAACCAGAAGTTAACCAGGGGGAAGAAGTATTAATATATATCCAATTATTAGTTCCGTAAAGGCGATACCTGAGCATAACTTCTCCCTCACCTGGTAAATCTACTTGCCAATGTAAGGCTGCATTTTCATAGCGTAAGCGAGAGGGCGTAAAACATTCACTATTTAGTGTAATTATTTTCTCACTCATTTCTCCTATAATACTTCCACCAGCACAAAGTGGAATTAGGCGCAGGATATAAGTACTTCCACCCTGCAAGTTAGTTAAAGTAAAAGAAGGTTGCGTAAGTAAAATTGTGTCTTGAACATTTCTTCCCTGCCTTTGCACAAGCAGCCAATAGAAGCTATGAAGACTATCCTGTCGCCATCGACTTTCTACTTGAACGCTGCTGATTTGTATATTCCAATCTTGAACAGCTAAGCAAGGTATAGTTTGAACCCTAAGAGTAGCTTTCTCTTTTGATTCCTGGTTAGAAGTACAAATAGTTTGCACACTAGCCTTGTAAGTTTGGTTAGGTAATAAGCCATTAAGCATCAAAACTGTATCTTCAGTGTAATAGGTAACAATAGTAGACAAGAATTCTAAACTAACTCGATAGCCTTTAGCACCCTCTACTGAAGACCATTGCAAATAAAGAGGAGTTGTATGAATACCATTTGCTGAGCGCCACTCTAACTGCCTAGGAGCCGAACAAGAATAGGCAACAACATTAATACTTTTTTCTGCAATGCAATTTCGACTATCTGCTACCCTCAATAAATATTGCCCTGGCAGCAGAGGTCCTATTAAAGGTTCCGTTTGCCAACCCTGGGGTTCAATTTGATAACGATAGGGAGGAAAGCCGCCCCTAACCATTACCCTTAACCATGCAGCTTCTTCAGCATTAGGAAAATACTGAAGCTGGGTTTGCAATTCTAAAAGGGGAATAACCTCCAAGACCAAAGGGACCACAGGTGAGAACCCACATTCTTTATTTTGTGCAGCAAGGTAGAAAGTAGTAGTTTGGGTGATAATCGGAGTTGTAAAAACAGGCAATGAATAAGTTCCTTCTAAATTCCACTTTGCTAAAAGCTGGGCTTGAGTAGGCTCAGCATACAAAAATACACTATCACCCACTCCATTTTCTAGGAGCAACGTAAAAGTAAGCCTACCGCCCCCACAGCGAGTACTGCCCTCAGCCTTTAGGGTCGGGAGCTGTACAAAAGTGGCAACTACAGAAGCAGGTACTGCTGATGTGCAGCCCGTAGCCTTGTCTACACTCCAAACATGATATTCCTTTTCTCGCTCCATTTGTAAAACAGATAACTGATAGGGCGGCAAAGGTTCCGAAATTGCCAATGGAGGTAATTCGATACTTTGATTTTTTTCATAAAGTAGGTACTTAAAATTAGACGTAGCTAAAGAAAAATTAGGCGTAAAAGTAATAACCCCTGGTGGAGCCCCACAAGTTCGAATGGAAGTCACGCTAGGGGGAGCGGGAAGGGGATGTACTTGAGTTTGCAATCGAATAGGGGAAGTAGTACAACCCTCTGGACTACGTCCCTGAACTATATAACTAGATAACGGTTGGAAAAGCGAAAAAATAAAGGGAGACGTTCTTTTCCATTGTAATAAAATACCTGCTGTATCGCTTAGCATTACAGAATAACTGGGATTGGCTAATACTGTAAAAGTTATAGGCCCTATACCACAACGTTCTAAAATAGTTTTTTCTACTCGTATTGGCTCTGCCTGGATCACCCTTAACGAATAAAAAGTGGTTTCAGAAGTGCAACCACTTTGAACAGCTATTACTGCATATTTACCACTATTTTCAACCCCTGCATTAGGAATAATAAGAGGATTAATATAACTAATTTTGCCTTCTGGTGTTTTCCAAAATATTTGGGCTTGACTAGATGTAAAAGCCTGTAAGTTTATATCTTTGCCATTACACAAAATTGTGTCTCCAATTACCCAAGGAGGTGAAGGAAGAGCCCGAACTAAAATATCGACACTTTTCTTCTCAGTGCGACATTGGTTATAAATTCCTTGAGCTACATATTTTCCACTTCGAGAAGGAGAAGAATTAGGAAATTCAATAATTCTACCCATGGCACTGAAATTTTGTGGACCTTCCCAAAAAACAATTACGTCACTAATGCTTTGAGCAGTAAGAATCAAATTTTGCCCACTACAAATAGGAGTATTACTACTTAAAGAAAGAGGGAGAAAATAACTTTTAAAACTTGCAACCCGTTCCGAACGGCAGCCCTCTTGCTCCACTATTAAACGAATAGAATGAGTACCCTCTGTTTCTACTTGCCACCCTTCCAATGGGTTAGGCGTTGCTCCTATATGCATCGAATGAGTGCAATTATCGCAAATAACATGAAAAATTGTTTTTTCATTTAAGGGAGCATTGCCTGTATAGGTCAAAAAGAAAGGTGCTCCTACACAAACTGAATCAGATAGCAAAAAATCCGCAGTAGGAGTAGGAAGAACTTCTATAGAAACTGGAATATTAGCAACACAACCTTGGTTTTCTGCCCTAAGAACTACCTGAGTAATTCCTGGTCTCTGCCAAGATATGAAGAAAGGTCCTGCAGTAGTGAAGGGATAAGGAGTTGCTTGACAACCCTCGCAAAGCCAATTATAATTAGTTACATTACTACCAACTTCTGGAACGGCTTCCACAGTTAATAAAGAACCTGTACAAACTTTCCTGGCGGAAGTAAGCAACTTTACTTTAGGAGTATCAATAATAGAAATGGAAAAAAGAGTATCACGGGCACAAGTGCTTTCTATAACCTTCAATTCAATAGTAACGGGGGTAGGACTAAAATTGAAAGCAACTCTATGGGGGCCTGGTCCTTGGGCACTTGTAGGAATAGCGTTTTGACCAAAATACCAAAGAACCTGTGTGTTATTGTTTCTTGGTCCCAAGTACTCTAAAGATATAGGTTGGGCAGTGCAATAGGGTGGGGAACTAATTCGCAAAGGAAGCCTCGAAGGGGGAGCAATAACTTTCAAGTTACGGGTGTAGAGATTGCTTGAGCATCCGTCTTGAATAGCAATTAGTTCAATTGTATAATTTCCTGCAGCACTGAACCTAACGGGTGGAGGAACAGCCTCTTCACTCTGAGCAGGATTACCACCTGGAAAGCGCCAAAAGTAGATAGTTCCGGGTTGGACAGAGGAGGTAAGAGTGAAATTGGCAGCAGCGTAGGTACATATAGAATCGGGACCACTAAATTGCGCTGATGGTTTAGGCAATATTTTAACTGTTAGAGAAACTTGAACAGCAGTACAAGGAGGCAAAGGAGTAGCAATAAGTTGAGTGGTTACAACTCCAGGAGCATTCCACTTATTAATAATAGGACCAGCACCACTTGCGCTGGTTAGTTCGGCATTTCCCGAAAAATTCCATGTATATATCACCCCAGGCTCAGGATTAGTTATTGAAAATACAACCGCTTGTCCTACACAAGCTTCAGAAGTGTTTACAATAACATTAGGTACCGCTGTACGCCTAACATTAATAAGAATAGGAGCAAAATTAGAAATAGAGCAACGTGCAGCAGCAGGGAAATCACGCAAAATAACCGATGTTATTTGTAAGGTAGCGCTTTGCGATAAAGCAGGAATAGGGAAACTAAATTCTCCATTACCTGCTCCTAGCAAGGGGGACTGAGGTTGACCGTCTAAAGTATAATTGATTTGCCAACGATAAGATTGATTTTGACAGCTCACCCCAGAAATACGAAAAGGCAAGCGAAAGGGCGCCCCAGCACACGGCAAAGAGTCAATTGGAAGAGGCTCTATAGATACTGTTTCAAAAACTTGTACTCTGTGGATAACACAAAACTTGGTTGCAGAATCACAAAACTCACGCACGCCTGCCATTTGACTAATAATTTGTTTTTCTCCGCACGTAGGAAAAGCTACCTCTAAATAGGGCACCGAAGTAGGGGGCGTTGGCAAAACGCCTTCTACCAACCAAGAAAATCTATCTACTTCGAAAAGTGATCGAGCTCGAAAAATAAGAGTTTCCCCTTTACAGGCATATCTAGGCCCTTGAATTTGAAAAGCTGCGTCTACTATACTAGCAGCCCCGGCATATCCATAGGAATCTATATCTGCATTCCCATATACACTAGCAATAAAACCAGTGCCTGCAGAACGTATAGTTGAGTTACCGGGTGGAATAGGGGAACGGGCATGTACAAAATTATCATTACCAATTACTGGTAGCCATTGTAGAGGTCCACAAGTGCAAGTAATATTACTTTCATTACCCCGGGCAGTAACAATACTTGTAAAATGAGTCCAGGGGGCACCTAAATTCATTCCACTGATAGTAACTTCTTTAATAGCAAGTTCATCGACAGGCGGAAGTAAAATAAAAAAAGGGTCTGTATTCAGGTCTGTACTTTGTCCTTTATTGAAGTGACCGCAAAGAATAGGTTTATTAGATTTTACAGCTATGCCATTATTACCTGATGGGACTTCAAAGGTGTAAGTTTGCCCACATTGAAGAACAATAGGGGAATTATTACCAATTATTACTCGAGTATCGTTAGCGGCGGCTAATATTTTGCCAATATCTCCAATTTGGCGTGCTGCAAAGGGAGAAAAGACAAATTGTTGACCCCAAAAGCTAATAGGAGGCATTTGCTCTACTAAGTGGTCACGAGCACCTGTGCCTCCTAAATTTGTCCAAACATGACCCGCAAATACAGCAAAGGGAGCAGCAGCACAACCTAGAGCCCGCACGCGGGTTCCCGATAAATCACCCCCTTCAGAACGTAGGCGTAATAATTCACCTGCTTGCAAAGTTACAGTATAGGTATTTCCAGCCTGCCAGTTATTACAAAGAGGTGCTGTGGGAGTAATTTCAAGAACCGTATTGTTATACGGTGCCACTATCATAAACTGTTGATTAGCTATGCCATTAGGGGTAGGGTTATTTTGCGTTTCTCCATGAGTTAAAATGTAATAATCAATGCCAAGAGTAGAAATAGGATAAATAATAGCAGCGTCGCTTGAATTATCGGCTTTGTTGAGCGCAAAAACTGCAATGCTATCTTGGGCAACAATACGTATAGCTTTTTTTTCAATTTGTCCACAACTGCTTATGTGAGCTAGGTTATTAGGCAAAGTTATAGAGGTAGTAGTATTGGCAGCCAAAGTAAAATTTTGGGACCAACCCATGCCCGGTATACTCACTGTACCCGAAGTATTTACAGCAGCACTTAGATGTATAGATAAGCTTACATTTCGGTTGGTATTGTGCATAAAACCTAGCCAAAACTCCTTACCCTTTGTAGAAATTGCTTGCGCCCAGAGGGAAGAGCAAGAAAGAAAGAAAGAAAGAAAAAAATGAAGTGTAAAGGATTTAAAAGACATAGCAACGTTTCCAAACTTTCAGATAGAATAGCTATAGAATAGCTACTAAGGTTTATTCAAAATAAACCTAAATTTAAGAGGTAAGCCTTCCAGGGTCAATTTTTTTGAAAAAAATTTGCAAGCAATGCTGCTTTTTACCTATCTTTGCCTCGTAATAATCACCGGTGAGGTGGCTGAGCGGTCGAAAGCGGCAACTTGCTAAGTTGTTGTAGGGCCAAAACCCTACCGTGGGTTCGAATCCCACCCTCACCGCTGTATAGTTGTATAGTATAATAGTATAAAGGAGTTCTTTTCAAGCACATCGAGGCATAGCGCAGTCCGGCTAGCGCACCTGCTTTGGGAGCAGGGGGTCGCAGGTTCAAATCCTGCTGCCTCGACTTTGGCTATTAAAAATACACCAAAGATAAGTTAGATAAGGTTCCGTAGCTCAACCGGATAGAGCAACAGATTTCTAATCTGTCGGTTGCAGGTTCGAGTCCTGCCGGAATCACTCTCCCAAAAACTCTTTATCTACACCTACCACCTACCTAAATTATCCAATTAAAAGATAACAATAAGCAGCACAAGCCTATATTTACGAATTAATTTGTCTATATTTGAAGGGTACATGTTATTCTCTAGTTAGCCTTAAAGGATAAGCTTGTTGCATTTTTAATACTTAAAATTTTAATACTTAAAAAAAGAATACGAGTGGTACTTTTTATTTTCATTTTTTATCTCAATTAGCATTGTGAGTCACCTAAAAAGACCCAATAGTTTGAATTTTTGAATTACTGTGTAGTTTCAACTAGAAATAAAATATAGATAGTGAAGCTGAGTGGATTCAACTATGTTCTGTCGCTAACGTTAGTGGAGCAGCTTGAATTTATAGATAAGGGCTCTTGCCCCCTTCTTTCGGCTCATAACTCTCAAAGAGGTTTTACTAACAAGGCTCACCTATGGTTCTAGTGTTCGAAAAAACTTTCTTAATAAAGAAAAAGCCATAGACTACAAAATGTCGCATAGAAGTGAAAGACAAAAGCATAGAAATAAAATTACTCCGAAGCTGTGAGAAAAAATTATTTATCTTAAAAAAGTAGTTTTACTGCAATAGAAAGAAAGATAGAATGAGAAACCTTCTCATACCTCAAAATTGGATTAAATTCTGTGTTTCAATTATCGGAGCCTCCTTATTATATATATTATCTGCCTATAGCCAAGAAACTATAGTAGTATATAAAGTAATATTTTTGAAAGGTACCATACTAAAAAATGGTACACAAAAGTTAGAAATAGGAAATGAAATTACAGATAAAGATAAGTTTGACTTAATAGAGCCTGATGCCACCTTTTCAGCATATAATTCTCAAAAGGGAAAAATTACCTATACCAAGAATGGAATAAGGTTTGAGCCTACTCATGGCACTGCAGGAGCAACACGGGGTAGCGACACTTATTTTTGTTATTTCAACCTATTTGAAACTAGAGAGATTGATAAACAAAATACAAAAGTTACTCCTATAGACGTTATTTCGCCCCAGGTTAATGGTTCAGTAGTAATTTCTCAAGATTCTTCTTTTAAAATTACCAAGGGTAGAAGATTACCTTATGACTTTATGATTTTCTACTATGCCCTAATTGATTTTTGCAAACCTTCCTGCTGTAAATGTAGAGAAGATTCTATTGAGCACTTTTTTTCCACCTACCAAGCGCAATTTTACCTACGCGTGAAAGAAGCAGGAAATGTTAAAATACCCATAACCCGTACTCAAAATAAACTTCTTTTGAATAAAAACTTACTGCATAACCACAAACTTATACAAGCCTACAAAGCTAATAAGATGGAAGAGATTGACTTCTGGATAGAACTAGAAATTAATAAGCCTATGATTTCTAGTGAATTAGAAGGATGCTTTTCCAGCGAAGCAACCGGGCAAAGCTCCGATGCTATGCGTCCTAAACCACCACTGAGCATTCCCTTTCAACCTATTCTTTATAGCAATTTAGACATGAAAGTACGTGAAGGAATGCGTGAAGAAATAAAGTCTCAATTGCGAAAAATTCCTTATAGCTTTTCTGCACAGTTAGTGCTACTATCTATTCAAGAATATTTGAAACAAGAGAAAAATATATTAGTAAATTTAGAGGATTTGTATAACTTTCTAAAGTTTAATTTTACAGAAGAGCTTATATCGCGTAAGATGCTCTAAACTTGCAATGAAAAAAATTCTTCTCAACATAATATATCTATACTTAAGGCTAGCAGCTGCGGCTTATTGCCAAGAAATTCCTATATTTCCCTCGCACGAGCTTGAAAAATATCCTTTGCATACCCAACTCCACAAAGCTTTACAAAAACCTAACGAAGTACTTCGTTTAGACTTATCCCAACAGCAACTAAAAAAAATACCACCTGAGGTCTTTCTTTTTCCTAATCTTCAAGAACTAAATTTAAGTGAAAATCAAATTTCAGAACTACCTCCTACAATTAGTCAACTAAAAAATTTAAGATATTTAAATTTGTACAAAAATAAGCTTAGAACTATTCCCGCTGAAATTGTAGAATTAAGAAAATTGGAAGTTCTACTACTTGGTAAAAATCGTATAGAACTATTGCCCTCAAGCATAAGAGGATTAAAAAAGCTAGTTTATCTAGATGTAAGTGGGAATAATTTAAGTACTTATGAAATTGATTATTTGTATAAACATTTACCTAATTGTACCATTCGGCACTAATGAAATCCAATAAAAAACTAGAGATCCTTATTTGTAACGATGATGGCATTACAGCACCAGGTATCTACCACCTCATTCAAGCAGCAAAAGAATTTGGTAACCTAACTATCGTTGCTCCCGACTCACCCCAAAGCGGCATGGGGCACGCCATAAGCGTTGGCAAACCACTGCGTCTGAATAAAGTACATTTAGAGGGCGAAACCGAGGGGTGGGCTTGCTCAGGAACTCCAGTAGATTGTATCAAGTTAGCTACCGGAGTCATACTGAAACATAAGCCCGACCTCATACTTTCCGGCATTAACCATGGAGCTAATTCTTCTATTAATATTTTTTATTCGGGTACTATGTCTGCTGCTATAGAGGGGGCCATAGAAGGAATTCCTTCCATGGGCTTTTCTCTACTAAATTGGAGTATGGATGCTGATTTTACTGCTTCTAAAGAAATAGTAAAAATTCTATTGCAAAAATTCTTAGAAAATCCATTTCCACCACATGTGGCACTAAATGTAAATATTCCCGACCTACCCTTTGAAAGAATCAAAGGAATTCGTATTACTCGACAAGCTCAAGGAAGATGGGTAGAAGAATTTGATCATAGAAAAGACCCTTACGGAAGAGACTACTATTGGCTTACAGGAAAATTCTGCTTAGAAGAAGAGGGGGAAGATACAGATATCTGGGCATTAGAAAATGGATATGTTTCAGTTTGCCCTGTAGAAATTGATGCTACTGCTCATCATGCTATTCCTTCTTTCAATATGTGGCGCCTCCCCCATCATTTTGAACATCCTTCTCAAGTAGAGGAGAAATTTTAGGTAAAGGTAATATCGCTTGTATTAAGTTGCGAGTATACGGATGTTGTGGTGCCATTAATACCTGCGAGGCAAGTCCAGCCTCTACTATCTCCCCTTTGGCTAAAACAATTACATAATGACAAAGATATTTAACTAACTCCAAATCATGAGAAATAAATATGATAGATAAAACCTGCTCCCTGAAAATACTCAAAAGTAATTCAATAATTTGCTTTTGCATAGGTAAGTCAAGGGCAGCAATAGCCTCGTCACAAATTAAAACACTAGGGTTTAACAAAAGTGCCCTAGCAATGCAAATTCTTTGCCTCTGCCCACCTGATAATTCTCTAGGGTATCGCTCTAGATAAGAATTATCAAGTCCTACTTTTTCTAAAGTAACTACTGCCAAGTTGATAGCTTGAGCTCTAGTATCCACCAGGCGATGGAACAATAAAGGTTCTGTTAAAATTTGCCTTACCTTTTGATAAGGGTTTAAAGATGCATACGGGTCTTGAAAAACCATTTGCAAATACTTACGCAAAGGCTTCAATTTTTTTTCACTATATTTACTTACCTCTTTACCCAACCAATAAATTTTTCCTTCTGAACAAGAATAAAGCCGAAGCAAAACCTTTACCAAAGTAGACTTTCCACTGCCTGATTCTCCTACAATTCCTAATATACACTTTTGAGGCAGAGCCCAAGAAATATTTTTCAGAACCCAAGACTTTTCTTTTTTAGCCCCAAAAAACCAATTTTGAGAAGAGTAACTAAAAGAAACATTTTGCATGCTTACTAAACTATTATTCTCAGTAGCCCAGTTTACTGCCTCCCCTAAAAGCGGAGCTATATTTTTTTTCCATCCTAACAATGCAAATATTTGCCTTGTAGAATTTTCCATGGCGGCAGTAAATAACAATTCTGTATTACCCTTGTCAACAATTTTACCCTGGTCTATTACATACAATTGATGAGAATAATTATAAATAACTCCTAAATCGTGGCTAATTAATAAAATAGCCATGTTGGATTTGGCTTGTAAAGCAAGTAGCAGATCAAAAATAGATTTTTGGATGGTAGGATCTAGGGCAGTGGTGGGTTCATCACAAATAAGTAATTGGGGGTTAGTAATTAAAGCTTGTGCTATCATTATTCTTTGTTTTTGCCCTCCAGATAGCTCGTGCGGATAGGCAGAATAAACTTTTTCTACCTGCTCAAATTCTAACTCTTGTAGTAGATTATAAATTTGAAGCTTAGCAGCACGCAAAGATAGAGACTGATAAACCTGTAGAGACTCTAAAATTTGTTCTCCTACCCTTTGTAAGGGGTTAAGTGAACTTTGGGGGTCTTGAAAAATAATTCGGATTTCTTGATTACGTACATACCTTAGCTGAGAAGAAGAAATTTGAAGTAAGTTAATATTACCCAAACGCCGAGATTCAAAGAAAACAACACCACTAAGCTTTTTTTTTTGGTGGGAGGAAGTAATTGTAATAAAGTAAGAGCTAATAATGATTTACCACTTCCTGAAGCTCCTATTAAGCCTACGCGTGAAGCAGCCTCTACCTGTAAGTCTATATTTTGAAGGATTTGCTTTTCACCCAAACTTAGGCAAAGATTTTGAACATTTAGCATACAAATGCTTCCCTTATAAGCCTTAGGTTAAAGACTTATATTTTGCTTTCTTGGTAATATCTTTACCTCTGTGTTTTTGCAAAAATTCCACATATTCGGTAAAATTACCTTCGTAGAAAATTACCTCATTTGCTTCAAAAGCAATTATATGAGTGGCAATACGGTCCAGAAACCATCTATCGTGTGAAATAATTAAAGCGCAACCTCCAAAATTTTCAATACCCTCTTCTAAAGCACGTAAGGTATTTACGTCTATATCATTGGTAGGCTCGTCTAATAACAGAACATTAGCCCCCGATTTTAAAATCTTAGCTAAGTGTAAACGATTTTTTTCACCTCCTGATAAATCTTTAACTTTTTTATTTTGCTCAGTACCTGAAAAATTAAATCTTGCTACGTAAGCACGTGCATTTACTTCTCGATTACCTAAGATTATCACTTCATTGCCACCAGTAATGGCCTTAAAAACATCGTCTTCAGGATTCAAGTCTCTATGCTCCTGGTCAGCATAACCCAATACTACTGTGGAGCCTATTGTAATTTTACCGCTATCAGGTTGTAGCTCACCTGTGATTAGGCGAAATAAAGTAGTTTTACCTGCCCCATTAGGTCCAATAATTCCTACGATAGCTGCTTTAGGAATATTAAAAGAGAGGTTTTCAAAAAGAACTTTATCACCAAATCTTTTAGTAACATTTTCAAAATTAATAACTACATCACCTAGGCGAGGGCCTGAGGGAATAAATATTTCTAATTCTCTTTCTCGTTCTTGGGCATCTTGTTGTAGTAGCTTTTCATAAGCATTAAGGCGAGCTTTTCCTTTTGCCTGGCGAGCTTTAGGAGTCATATGAATCCATTCGAGCTCTCTTTGAAGAGTTTTAATGCGCTTTGTTTCAGCCTTTTCTTCTTGCTCTAAACGTTTCTTCTTTTGTTCTAACCAGGAAGAATAGTTTCCCTTCCAGGGGATACCCTGCCCCCTATCTAATTCAAGTATCCACTCAGCAACATTATCTAGAAAATACCTATCGTGGGTAACAGCAATCACAGTTCCTTTGTATTCTTGCAAATGCCTTTCTAGCCAGGCAACAGATTCGGCATCCAAGTGGTTGGTAGGCTCATCTAGCAATAAAATATCAGGCTGTTGAATAAGCAAACGACAGAGGGCAACACGCCTTTTTTCCCCTCCTGAGAGTACTCGAATAGGAGTATCGGGCGGAGGGCAGGAAAGAGCTTCCATTGCCCTAGCTAACTTAGCATCAATTGACCAGCCATCAATGGCATCTATTTGGTCTTGCAAAGCGGCTTGCTCATTAATTAAATCTTCCATCTCCTGAGGCGTAAGCTCCTCCGCAAAGCGAGCACTAATAGCCTCATATTTATGAATAAGTTCATATACATGCTTAGCCCCTTCTTCTACTACTTCTTTCACGGTTTTATTAGGATCAAGAACTGGTTCCTGCTCCAAGTATCCCACTGTATATCCTGGTGTTAATTTAGCTTCGCCCAAAAAATCCTTATCCACCCCCGCCATAATCTTAAGTAAAGTACTTTTACCCGAACCATTCAAACCAATTACACCTATCTTAGCTCCATAAAAGTAAGATAAATATATACCTTTTAGAACTTGTTTATTAGGCGGGTATATTTTACTAACCCCCGCCATCGAGTAAATTACTTTTTCAGTAGACATAAATAGCTATTGAAAGTAAATTAAATAAATTAGAAAATTAGGAGAAAAAATTAAAAGATACTTAATGAATAACAAAAGGCATAGTATAAGTCTGAAAAGATGTGTGCTCTCTTAGTTGTACAAAATAAAATCCTTGGGGTAAGGGTGGTAAAAAAATAGTAGTAGTCAAATTTTCAGTACAAACTTGCAATGGAACAAATAATTGACCATAGGAATTAAACAAAAGGATCTGACTATTTGAAAGATCTTTGCCAGTCAGGTGAATTATATCGGTTGCGGGATTAGGATAAAGCACTAAAGAAGAAACACTAGGAGCACCTGTGGCTATCTCTAGTGGATCATTATCTAATAAATTAACAGTAAACTTATTATAAAAACCTAGCTGTGCATTAGGACTTGTAGAAGTAAGAAGTACACTAAACTGCATTTTAGGAGGGTCAGGAAATAAATTATTAAGAATGGGTATCTTAATTTGTTTAAGTGTATCCCCAGGTAAAAAAATCAAATTTCCTCGCACAGGTAAATAATTTTGATTTTCTAGGGCAGTACCCTCAACTGTTCGATAGTTTACTCTAATATCCTCAAACCAAGGATAAGATAGACGCACTTTTAAATCCAATGTATTCTCAAAATTTCCTGTTACTTCTAAAATCGTAGTATCCGCTAAACAACGGGGGTCTAAAGGAGGACAATTTACTTGAAATTGTACATTAGGCTTAAAATCATCATCAATAATATGCACTCTAACTTGAGAAGGATACCCTAAGATGTAGCCCTCTGAAACTCGAGTAAGGTAGCAATCGAAAAATAGAGTATCTTCATACAAAATGTTATCCAAAATAGGAATTTCTATTTTAAGCAAACTATCTTGAGAAGAAAAAGAAAAGGTAGTATCTAAGGGAATGTAATTTTTGAAGGGAATAGCAGTGCCTGGCCTTGTTTCGAGCGAAATAGTACCGGAGTTTCTAAGTTGCTGGGCTTGTAATGTAAGAATTACCTTTTTGCTATTTTCCAGAGTAGAAATATGCGGATAAGTGAATGTCCAAGCGGGTAAGTCATTATCTTGAATAACAACATTAATTTTATCAATATTACCAATTTTAAGATTGTGAGTAGAGTTGATTGCTACATAAAAAATTTCTTGATTCTCAATTAACGCATCATCTACTATTTTTACTACAATTTCTTTTATAGAATCCCCAGGCATAAATGTAAGAGAGTCAGTTAATAAAATAAAGTCCTGGAAGGATAAACACGTCGGAGTGATATTTTGCGCTTTTAAGGTAACAGTAGCCGAAGTAGAAGCAAACGCCTTATCTAAGGTAACGGAAATTCGCAAAATACCAATGCCTTCATTAACCACAATCTGACTTTCTACAAAAGAAATAGCGGGTATAGAGCCAGCATCAAAACTATTGCTTTTTGTTACCAGGGGAGGAAAAGTTAATAAAAAGAAAAATAGCAATAAACTTAAGTTTCGCAGTTTAGAAATATAAAAACGCTCTAAATTGAGCGTTAGGTAAATAAATTTCATAATCAATAAAAATGACCCAATTGCATACAAATTTAATTTTTTTCTTTGAAAATTTACACGCTGCAATTGGGTCAAATTTATAATTACCTATTTTATTCTATTATAAGTTTGGTCGTTTTTATAGTCAATTTTGCTCCCTTATAAAAGGAATATTTCAATACATAAGTACCTTTAGCAAGAGTAGAAAAATCTAAAATTTCTCGATGTAAGCCAGCAGGTAGATAAGAATAAGAATAAGCTTTGAGTATTTTTCCATCGAGGCTATAGATTTCCAAGTTTACATCAGAAGGAGTATCTAAAATAAACTCAACAGTTGCTGTTTGTTGAGCAGGATTAGGATAAATGCATATATAGGAATCCTTTTGCAGGGGCGTGGGATTAAAATTACTTGTGGTTCGATTCCCCTGAGTTAAACGACTTTCAAAAACGCCCCTACCAAAAGTGGCTATGTAAATTTTAGGATCTTTAGCAGCCTCTAAGTAGTTAACGTTTTCTAAACAACGGCTACGAGGGTCATTATTCTCATAGCGCTCACATCGATACTTATAGTCCCATTGTTTATAAAAAATATCAAAAACAGGAACTCTTTCCATATCACCCCTATTAGCACTTAACCATTCAATATCGTCGTTATCCTTACCTAGTTGGGTAGTAGAGATATGATAAAGGCCATATTCAGTGCCTACTAGCAAAAGCGTAGTATCAGCAGGGGTAGCAGGCTTAGGGTTAGGATGAAATAGCGCACTATAGATAGGCATAAATGGCATACTACCATGGATAGGAGAAAACGTAGGTTTTTGTCCTGTTCGAGCATCAAAGCTAACATAAATACGGTAGTTTTTAGAAAAATCAACTTCGTCGAATAAATCATATCCCCCATATGTAACTACTAAAGTTTCGGGGTCGGCAGGGTTCACAGTAAGGCTTGTTATCCATTTTCTAGGAGTATTAGGAGGAGTTATGTCTTCCACCTTAAATTTACTTCCTGCAGAAGTATCGGGATTATGTGCTTGGGTTATTCTAAATATTTTTCCTTTAGTAGTACCTGCAAAAACAGTATGGGTAGTATCCCCTGAAACAGTAATAGCTGAGAAATAACTGTTAGGATCTATTTTGTCACGTGTAATAGCTGTCCACGTAGGAGGCGGTAAGGAGTCTGACCCAAAGGGATTAAAAGGATTTTTGACAAGCCATATTCGCTGCGAAGTGCAATAAAATAAGTATTGAGGATTGAGTACAACGCTATTGCGTGATACACGATTACCCGTAGTTTTTACATTCAGCACCTCATCTAGTACAAAAGCCGTAATAGGATAAGGATTATCTGTAGGATCCGGAACCTGAGTATTAGGTTTAAGAATATTATCATTTCGAAATTCATATTTCGGGTTATTTTCAGGAAAGCCAAAAAAGCGCTCAAAATTTTCTCCATCATCCAAAGAGCGTTGGAGAATTGCACCAGGTAAAGCAGCTACTATATTGGAAGGATTGAAAATAGAAGACCTTACCCTCCCTCTTTGGGTACGAAGAATAGGTCGGTACTTTTGGTCATACACATGCTGCCGAAAACGCTGCAAAAGTCCAGTATTTTGAGTAGAAACCAATATTTCGTCTCTCAAATTAGCTGCTACACTAATTGCCGGAGTAGTATTATAGTAACCAGTTGCTAATTGAAATGTTTTTCCTCCATCAGTTGTCCTTATAATTTCATTATCTGAGCTGAAATAAATGATATTAGGATTAGAAGGGTGAATAGCGGCATTATGCAAGTTCGCGGGCACATAGTCTTCAAAGCGGGGTAAAGTACGAGAAGAGGTAAAAGAAGCCCATCCTCTGGCAGGGGAATAGTCTAATAGCTGCTGCCCTCCCATCCAAATGTGATGCGGGTCTTCAGGATCTACTAGTAATAAAACACTATACACTCCTCTACCTCGTCCAGCTCTAGTAGCTAAAGGAGCAAACGACAAATTAGGAGGAACCGTGCCTATTGCCGTTGAACGGGGAGCAATTTGTTGCCAGGTATTAGCAGCGTCTTCCGATTTCCAAACGCCCGCTAAAAAGCCATTTAAATTGACTTCTAAGATATATACTATGTTTCTATTACTAGGAGCCACTGCTACCTCCATTCTTCTTTTAGGTACATTACTAAATACGTCAGCTGTATTCCGAGGTAGTAGTATATCCCCTATAACTTTTGTAAAAGTATTACCATTATCGTCAGAAACAAACACATTATTATGAGTAGCTACATACACCCGCCCACCATTACCAAACTCAATATCCATAATAGGGGCATTTCGTAAAGAATCAACAGAACTACGTAGAGTAGGAATGGCAGCATTATAATTATCTACAGGGCGAGAAACAGTCCGAAGCCTATCATCACTATAAAAAATTCCTCGGTGTGTGCCAATGAAAACACGTCCATTGGGTGCTACCGCTACTTTTTGAATGGAGATAAAGGGATTACGCGTATCAAAAGATGTATTAGGATAAACGAACTTGTCACTCCAAGTGGCATTAATGTTGCTAAAAGTCTTACCCCCATCTTCAGACTTAAATACCCCCTGACCCGGCAATCCTACATATCCTAAGTACCCTTCCTGATAAGTATTCAAATCAGCTAAAGGCGGAATAAAAAGACTAGGAGCATCAGTATTATAATTAAAAACCATTTCACCAGTACCTACATAGATAATATTTTCATTATTAGGGTCTATAGCTATTGAAGAAACAGATAAACATCGATTAATATTAGGATTATTTGTAACCTTATTAAAACCGACAACAGGCTGCCAACGAAAACCTCCGTCTGTAGATTCCCACAAGCCCCCCCCTATAGCACCAGCATATAGTTTCCCACTTTTTGTAATAGCTAAAGCACGAGTACGCCCCCCAAAGTTATCTGGACCAATATTTCGCCATGCATAGTCAAAAGGCTGAGAGAAGAGCAAAAATGGAAACAAAATAGCGCTTATTATTAAAGCAAAATTCTTTGTGAGCCCAAGCATATCTTAACCCTAAATAAAATGTAATTGGCTAACTCTAAATTTATCAAAAAACAAATATAATAAAAAAGAATATGCCTAAATTATAAATCAAGGAAACAACATTAAAAGTCTAGCCTTTGTATGAATCGGTTAATTTCAAGAGAAAAATTTATTCTTTGCCCTAACGCATCCCAAGAATCAGGAAAAGTATTAGGATAAAAGGATCCTAGAATAGGATAATTAATACTAAAAAATCCTTTACCAAAAGAAAAACTAATTCCAGCGGCATAGGCAGTTCTTACCTCGTTTTTGCCTATTCTAGGCATTGCACCAATATCTAGAAAACCATGAACAAAATCTAATAATTTAACAGGAGCCTGGATAGTTAAATTAGCAGATACTAACCAATCATCTGTATAGGGTTCAAGCTCAAGAATAATACCATCTTCATAAGTCCAGCTACGAAAGCCTCCCATATCTGCAACTAGTTGTCGGCTTAAAAAGCCTGTTGTTTCTTGCTTTCTATCTAACAAAATACTTTCTCCCAAAGGGTCACGGCTACCACTGAAGCGATAGGCTAAATCAAAAGGAACTTCTTGGTTTAATAGCCACTTGCCTGCAAAGCTACGTAGAGAAATAAAAGCATGCTGAGTGTAACGATAGCTTATAAAAGGCGCAATACTTATCCTTACTGCTTGGGCATTATGGTAACCTAATTCAAAATCCCATCCATATTCCCATAACCTTTTATCCATTGAATAGTGCCAATCGATAGCAATAAAGTAAGGGCGAAAATCTTGCTCCACTCGCCATTCCGCCCCTACATACCGAGCTAATTGATGAGAACGGAGAGTAAGATAATGAATTGGAGCCCTGCGCCAATTGGGCTGTAAGCGATAAAAAGGAGAAGCAAAGACTTTTTCAGAAGATAATATCTTTTGAAAAGGTTGAAAATAAAAAGTAATTGAATTTTTGAGGCGAAAAAGATCCGAGAATTGGGCAACTCTTGTTTTCCACTCAATTTTTCTAAATATCTCGTTAGGAAATACCCGTAAAGTAAAGCCTGCACTGCCTACAAGTCTCTTACTACCTAAACTATACATTGGCATTAGATGGAACTCAAAATGCTGCCTAGGATAGGGCTGAAAATAAAAAAGTCCTCCTGCCATAAATCCATCGTTAGCATTGGCTCCTAAAGCAGGTATCCAAAATATAGGTTTTTGATACATATTTTCTAGGCGGTATAAAAACTTTAGCTCTATCTCCGGAAAAGCAGGCAAAAAGCTTCTATTGTAATACAAATTATTATGAACATTTCTTTCGGGCAGCACCTGCGTAGGATTTATAACTACAATATGCCATCTTTCAGCATCTTCAAGTTCGCAAACAACGGTAATTTTATTGAGAAAAGGCTCCGTTTTAAGGGTTTGTAAAATCTGATGACTTTTATCTTGAATAGCTAAAATAGCAGGCAACAAAAAACCACTTTTATTCTCAATATGAATGTAGAGCTTACCATTTTCGTTTTCAACATTTTCAATTTTGAAATCTACAGTTTCTTTAGTATTAACAAGTCCTTGAAAAAACCATGTTAAGTCTTTTTGACTTACCTTTTCGAAAACAGCTTGCATATCTTGTGGGTAGGGATGTTTGAACTGCCACTGCGCAAAATAGGCTTGCATGCACTTATCAAAAAGAGCTTGTCCTAAATAATTTTCTAGGTAATTGAGAGCAAAAACAGATTTGGTATAAACAATTAACCCATAATTAATGCGAGTATACCAATCGGCTGGCAAGCTAATAGGCTGAACTCTATTAGTAGACTCGACAAACTTATACGAAAATTTAGCTAGCGTAGCATTTCCAAATAAGTCGCCGCCTAAAAAGAATCGCCTTCTGGGCAATTGCAGGTCATTTTGAAATTTTTTCTTCAAAGATAAATCAGGAGAGTAGCTTGTAATGCCCTCCAAAATATCCATTATCCGATTTTCATAGTAAGAATTAAGGCCCTCATCTAGCCAGGGATATAAGCGCTCATTAGAAGCCAAAACACCATAAAACCAATTATGGCCTAGTTCATGCACAATTACCCTTCGAAGTGTAGAAGAATTATTTATAGGTCCTATTACCGTAATCATAGGGTATTCCATTCCACTACCAGCTCCCAAGGCTCCACTTACTGCTGTTGCTTGCGGATAAGGATATTCCCCTACTAGCTTTGAGTACCAATAAATTGCTTCTTTGATGTACTTGGTTGCCTCCTGCCAGTGCTTCTTTTCTGAAGCTCTATATAGAGCCTTAACTTGGATAATTCTTTTAGAATAGGGTAAAAGTAAAGTATCTCTATCTTCGATGTATTCCTTATCACAAAACCAAGCAAAATCATGCACACTATCGGCAACAAAATGATAAATTATATTTTTAGGATTTTTAGAGTCGGCAAATTCTCTTTGCAGCACTCCTGTAGCAGCAATCTTGTATTCTTTAGGTAAACTTATTTGTACGTCAAAACGTCCCCATTCACTATAAAATTCACCCTGGTCTAAATAAGGCATGGGGTGCCATCCTTGGGCGTCTAATACTACAGGTTTAGGATACCATTGGGTAATTTGATATTGATTATCAGTATGCCCCATTCGTGAAAATGTATATGGAATTTTCACACGAAAAGGAGTTTTTATCTTAATGCTTTTACCGGAATTCAAAGGAAAGGGTAATTTCAAAAGCAAAACTTCTAAAATCTTTTTTTGTTTAGCTACGTAAAAGGCACTGCCTTCTATCGTATTCAAAATAGGATGCTCCACGGGTAAATAGCTCCACTCAATGGGTTGTCCTTCAATACTAAAGTTCAAACTATCTATTCCTCCCCTTTCCTCATCTCGAGCATAATAAAAGCTAAGATTATTATTTTCTACTTGATGGCGGGTAAAAGGAGTATTCCTGCTTTGGTAAGCATTAGGCCATAAATGAAGGTAAATATAAGTAAGAGCACTATCGGCATTATTGTAGTAAATACACTCCCACTCTCCTTTTAGAAAGTGGCTTTGATCATCTAGCGTAACTTTTATGTTATATTCTACACGTTGTTGAAAATACGGAGCATCACTAAGATATTGAGCCTGTATTTTGTGTATAAAGAATACTAATAAAAGTAATTGTATTACCTTCATTCTAAAAATGAGGCCGTTTATAAATTTCATAAAGTTATTTTTTATGTTGAATTCCATCGATAGCGTGGAAAGACGATAAAATTCCTTTTATGAGAGCAGAGCTAAACCCCTGATGTTCCATTTCATTAAGGCCAGCAATAGTGCATCCTTGAGGGGTTGTTACTTTGTCAATTTCACTCTCAGGGTGTGAATCTTGGTTTAAAATTAGAGCGGCTGCCCCTCTTACGGTTTGAGCAGCTATTTTTAGAGCAGTTTGAGAATCAAAACCAATTTGAATTCCTCCCTGCATTGAGGCACGAATATAGCGAAGGGCAAACGCTAATCCACAAGCACCTAGTACAGTAGCTGCATCCATCAAGTGCTCCTCTATAAACACACTTTGCCCTAACTTATTAAAAAGTGTTAAAATAGCTTGTTTTTGTTGTTCGCTAAGGTTAGCAGTACTAATGCATGTCATCGACTCTCTTTGAGAAATAGCAGTATTAGGCATAGCACGCGCAATATACACCTGTGGACCCAAATGCAATTTCAATTCTTGCAAAGAAAAACCTGTTACTAAAGAAATTAATAGCTGGTGCTCAATAAAAGGACGAATTTCCTCTAAAACTTTAACTACTTGATGAGGCTTTACTGCAAGCATAACATAATTAGCAGCACCAATAAATGCCGTATTAGAATCAGAAATTTGTATACCTAAGCTTTTAAGATACGTAATCTTTTGTGGATTACGCCGCGTAACAGTAATGTTATAATTCGGTTCTGCTTCTTTCAAGCCTTTAGCAATAGCACAACCTAAATTTCCTCCACCAATAATTAAGATATTCATTAAATAAAATAAATTAGTAAGTAATAGATTAGTAAGTATTCAATTACTTAGCCTGTTTAATTTCCAATTTGCAGTTAAAAGCAATTTCAAAAAGTTCTCTAGCCTCCAAAGCAGCACTCATTTCTAGATCAACGTTTTTACTGCTTTTTACCATTAGTATAATAGTTTTATTATTTTGAATATTCACTCGCACATCTTCTACTGCTAAACGATGAGCGCGATCCAAATTAGTAGCAATACGTAAAATACCAGCTAGCTTTTTTACCAGTTCTTTATGTTCTCGATATAAAAGATTATAATGCATGTGCTCTAAAGAAGGTAAACTCTTGCGATGATAGCGTACCAAATTACTAAGTAGAAGAATTTCATTAGCCGTAAAACCCGGAATGTTACTATTTTGTACTATATATTGGCTGTGTTTATGATGCCCACTTCGATTAATAAAATGGCCTATATCCAAGAGTAATGCCGCATATTGTAAAAGCTCACGCTCGTGTGCTCCATAGTGATGCAAAGCATAAGTTTGATCAAAAATTTGAGTGGCTATTTTACTCACTAAACGAGCGTGCTCCCTAGCATAGTTGTATTTTTCTGCCAGCTGCAAGATAGCCTTTTCTCTAAAATTTTGTTCATACAGTTCTAAAGGTTGTAATAGACGCTGAGTTTCCATGTAGTTTACAAGAATCCCTTCTTTGAGGGCATAGGTAGAAACCATAATTTGATTAATATTCAGCTCTTGAAGTAGTAAGTTTACTAAAATCACACCCGTTAGTATCATATCCACTCGATTAGGATCCATTCCTGGTAGGGCTAAGCGTTCGTCTCTTGATTTAGCTAAAATCTTATCGTGTGCCTCTAAAAACTGCTTACGGTCAAATATAAAACCATTAAGGGTATCTACAAGATGCCTATCCCCTCGCTGATGGGCAATCATTGCGCCTAGAGTCTCAAAAGTACCGGAAGAACCAATAAGGGTAGCTAGCTGAAATGTTTTCAGTTGCTCTAGAGTTTGTTTTAGAGCCTCTCGAAAATATTGAATAGTAGACTGAATTTGTTCCTGTGTAATAGGATCGTCGGGCTGTATAAACTCCAATGCACGCGCGGCTCCAACCTCAATGCTTTGCAAATATTTAGCGCAGACACGATTAGCTACAATCAGCTCTACTGATCCTCCTCCAATATCTACTATCAATACATCTTCTTGTGCTGGTAAAGTTAATCCGTATCTGATTCCTTGGTATATTAAAGAAGCCTCCTCATAACCATTAATCACTTTAATAGGAATGTTAGCTAACTGCCAAGCCTGCTTAATAAACGCCTCACTATTCTTAGCTCCGCGAATAGCTGCAGTAGCATAAGCAAAAACTTTTTGCGCCCCCCGGCTATCAATAATCTTTCGGAAATTTTCCATAGCTCGCATACCACGCTCAAAAGCTGGTGGTAAAATTTCATTTTTTTCCATTCCCCCTTCTCCTAGCTTAACCGCTTCTTTATACTTTTCTGTAATATAAAAACTTCCTTTTTCATCAATTTCCACAATCAATAAATGAAAAGTATTCGTTCCTAGATCTATTACTGCGATAGTCTCTGCTGCCATTAGGTTTTCAAGTAAGATTTAAAATAAAAACTACAATATTAACACTATCTGTTTTTTACGTGTATTTATTTTAGTAAGATTATTAATTAGTTTTCTCTAAATTATACTACCCTACTGAATTGATATTTACACAAAAACTTTTATTTGAACTTTCGTGATCAACAATAAAAAACCATCTTTTTATTACAAGATATAATTAGAGTAATTCTCTATAAGAAAGAATTGTATACTACAATCAAGTTTTTTAATCAATTAATTCAAAATTGAACTTTGCAATGCAAACATTAAGCTTTACTACTAAATTTACCTTTAGTTATTTAATTGGTACTCTTTTGCTAGTACTTACTTCAATTATAGGAGTAATTGAGCAAAATAGTATCGAAGAAAATACCCAAAAATCCAATACTTACTGGAAAGCTCTAGATAACCAAATTTCCCGGCTTCATCGTACTGCTACTACTTTGCAGCAAACAGCAAGCGTACTAAGAACTGCACCAGACCAAACCACCTACTTAGCTACCCTTAGTAAATATGAAGGACTTAAAAAACAAATGAATAAACAAATGGGTAGGCTACAAGAAATGTATTCCCCCACAGCTTTTGCAGAGTCTATGAATTTACTCGAAGACCTAAATCGTTACTATCAGTCTTATGTGACCTCTCTGCAACATTATGAGGAATATATTCAATCTAAAGTACCTGCTTTTGCTGATAAAATTATGGTAAATAGCCTCTCTCCCTCTTTTAGCCTAACTCTACAAACTTTAGAAATTATACGAACTCATGAAATAAACCAAACATTCAATAGTATCTTAATTGCAAAAAAAAATCTAGACTTAAATAAAGTTTTACTTGCTTTTTGCTTAATTGGAATATTCCTAAGCTTAATTGTATATCCTAGCTATCTATTACTTAAAGTTCGTTCAAAAATAGAAAAACTTACCTTTAAACTACACTCTCTATTTCGAGCCGAAAACGCTACCTCCCCAAACTATAAAAACGAACTCGAGCGTTTAGAAAAAGAAATTGATATTTTACAGAATGAAATCCAAAATTTAGATTTTTCTTTGCAGCAATTGGCAGAAAAAAATTGTCTTCCTCAGCAAGCTTCAACTTCTTCTTCCTCTTCTTGGATTCACTTTCGATTACGAACATTAGAGCAAAAAATTTTAGTTTTAAGCGAGGAAGACCAAATTAAAAAATGGCAAATAAGTACGTCTAACCACTTCCATGAATTGATTAGTAGTCAAGCCTTAAGCTCAGACTTAGCAGAAATACTCCTAAAAGAAATTATTAACTACTTTGAGTTCATTATTGGGGCTATCTATGTAGCAGCTCTCACTGAGCGAGAGGAAATAGTACTAAGATTACATTACAGCTATGCGTTACATTCAGAAGTTCCTGAAAAAAGGACTATTAAACCAGGAGAAGGACTACTAGGGCAGGCCATAATTGAAAAGAAAATTATTTATATTACTCAAATTCCGGTCGAGTTTTTTAGTATCCAATCTGGTTTAGGGGAGGCCCCTCCCCAAGCATTGCTAATAGTTCCTATTATCTTTGGAGATCAAATAGTAGGAGCCCTAGAATTAGCTTCCTTCCAAAATTTATCCCCTGCAATTTTTACATTTTTTGAAAATTTTAGCCATCAATTTGGAGTATACTTTTATCACTATCTTTTCCTAAAAAATAATACCTCTTTAGCTATTGCCGCTGGAGAAAAGCAATATCTTTCAAGTTTAAGTTCCTCTACTCCGATTGCAGAAAAAAAAAATGATCATTCTAATGAGCTTGAAAAAAAATGTCAACAGCTGCAAGAACAGAATCGACTTTTAGAAACTCAACTCCAAGAAAAGGAAGCTCAAGCTATCATCTGTAAAAAGGAGCTCGAACATTGTCAAGAAGAAAAAAAGATGGAGCAACAAAAGCACCTACAGGAGTATAATAAATTAAAGCATAAAAATGCAGAAATTATTTTGCAATTAGCTAGTCTAGAGCAAGAACTTGAAAACACTAAAGAAGAAAAAAAAGCATCTACCCAACTTAAAAACGAAATTGAACATCTGTACTCAGAGAATCAAAAACTAAGCCAAGCTCTTATACAAACTGAACAACAACTCAACCAGTTGCAAGACGAAAAAGAAAAAGTTAAACTCCAAATAGCAGCATTAGAAAATATCTTCCAAAAGTATGAAGAATTGCAATTATCCTATTTTCAATATGATGCTTTGGCTTCTGAAATAGAACTTCCGCCTTTAAAGAAGAATAATCTTATTGATTCAAACTCGCTTATTGAAAGGGTCAAAGAATTAATAGAAACTTACTTTTCTAATGAATTAACCAATAATGATCCGGTATTACTTTACTTTTGGAAAAAAGGTGATAAAAACATCCAATATTTTCTACTATTTCTCATGCCCAATTCTTCCTCTCCTTTTCTTTGGCAAGGGCTTTTGATTCTTCTTCCGCCAACCGTAGGATCAATTGAGCTTCTTACATACTCCTTCTTGAACTACTTGCAGGAGCTAGTAAGGACTAAAAATAAAAATAGTGATTCCGCAAATATATTATTGGTACCTAGCAATATTTGCCAACAATTAAAACTTAACATTGAGCAAGCTGAAGATAATTTAGCTAAAATTTCGTTTTTTATTTCTCCTCCTGCCTCCGAACCTAAAGAAGCTGCTCAACTACAACAAATTATACTAGAAGCGAACTTGCCATCATATTCAATCACCTTAGCTCCTGAAATATTGAAACCTTACGTAAGTGCAATAACTCTTGAAAATAATATATACCAAAATTTACTTAAAGAAGCAGTAGGTTTCTTAGAAATGAATAAAGTAGGATTTATTGAAGATTGTAATAAAAATGTACTAAATATGCTTGAACTTCCTCAAAAGGAAGAAATTATGGGCAAACATCTTACTAGTATAATGCCCCCTCAACATGAAGTAATTTTTGATACTATTATTGAAAAAATCAATAAACAAGAATATCTATTTCAAAAGCTTACACTTGTTAAAGCTAGTTGCCAGATAGTGGAAGTGGAAGCTTACTTTATACTAAAAAATTTATCTTCTAATTATAATAGTTCTAGTCAAGACTTTAAGCTACTTGTTTTCCTGCTAAATAAAGCTCCGCTTACGATAAATTAAATTTAGAAATTCTTCAAAACTTTCAGCAACAAAATAAACATTGGCCTCTTTTTTAGGGTTTTGAGAATCAAATTGGAAAAAATAGATATGATAGTTATCTAAGTCCATAGCCATAATATTTCCAAAGGCATCACAAGCAATAGGTAAATACTTGTTTTTCAAAAGATTCTTATAGTAAACCCAATTATAGTATAGGTTATACTTAGGAGATTTTCTAATATTAAAAAAAGTATAAATTACAAAGCTATACAGCTTTTGAGGAAAAGGCGCAGACGAGTACACGTCACAGGCATATTCAAGCGTAGGAAAAACTGACTTTTGTTTTAAGAAATTAATATAACTTGCAGGAAGTTTATGCGATAATAATTTTTCAAAGGCTTCCAAATTATTTTGGGGTTCCTCTTTTTTATTTTGTGGAATTGCGGCTATAGCTCCTTTTTTAATATGCTCCAGCCATGTAAACAAACTTTTAGCCCACTTTCCAAAAGTCATTACAGTGGTAATAAACATTCGTTTATTGTATTTTAGTAGAAAATTAGCTAAATCTTATCCCTGCTACTGTAATATCATCTAGTTGCTCATATTTACCCATCCATTCAAATAACGTATTTTTAAGAGTATTTTCTTGCTCTGTTACCGATAAATGGCTTATTTTAAGCAACAAATCCTTAAAACGTGTCGACATAAATTTTCTTCCTTTTTCTCCCCCAAACTGATCTTGGTAGCCATCAGAAAAAAGATAAAGCATATCTCCTTTTTGAACTTCCGTTCTTTGTAAGGTAAATTTTCTTTCCTCCTCATGCTGCTGCCCTCCAATTGCTTTTTTATCAGGCTTAAATTCAATCATCTGGTTATTGCGAACCAAAAGTATAGGGTTATTTGCACAGGCTAGACACAATGCCGGTTCCCCCGGAATGAA
>JANWXU010000036.1 GCA_025057395.1 Bacteroidia bacterium
TTACATTTTCATATAATTTATCTTTATCAGTAGCCCAATCAGGACTTTGGTCATTCATATCATTTACAAATTGCCGGTACTCATTATTTTCAATTTCTGTTTCATCCATATGAAATGCACTAACCGTTATTTGCTTATTGTGAGCAATTTGAGAATAATTAATATCCTGGTCATTCTGCCCCATATGAAAACTTCCTGCAGGAATGGTCAGCATCCCATAGGGAACGGGGCTATCCCACGCAGGCCTTTTCATTACTCCTGTTAAATTTCCGTCCTTTCCTGTTTTTTTACCTAATAAACCACATCCTCCTACTATTATTCCAATAAGGATACTCAAGAATAACGCTTTCTTCATACTTATTTTTAGTTTGGCAATTTTTGTCTTTAGCAAATTTAGATTGCAAGTTAAAACAATAAATCAAATATCAATAATTTTATTTCAAGAAATTGCACCTTCAAGAGTTATAACATTCCACACAGCAGCCCCCTAGCCTCATTTTTTGTTATGAATTTACAAAATTTAATTAAATAAAATAAATACTTTTAGCGCAAATCTGGCTTGGATTTTACGTCCAAAATTGGAGGACGAAAACGTGTAACTTTGGGTATCGTATAGGAAACTACAATTTCGTGCGAACCGCTAGTAACATTTCCTAAACTCGAAAGCGTATAATCATACGAATAAGCTACAAACAAGCGTTGCGTTGCATGAAACCCTAAAACTCCTACCAAAGCATCCACATTCGAAAGCCCCCTATAGGAAATACCAAACACCATGGGACGCACATGTAAATTCGCATTTATATCTAGTTGCATTTGTGAGCCCGCCATCTTAAAAAAGATACTAGGAATTAAACTAATAGGAGAGCCCTGAAAGTCTATGCGATATCCGCCCATCACACCAAACATTCTCGCTATGGTGAAAGTCGCCGTGTCCTTTCCGTAACCAGGACTAAATTTTTCTAAACTAGGCTCTAGTAAATGGTCAATTGCAAAACCAGCGTAGTATTTAGGACCGTTTTCCCTATCGTTTTGGGGAGCCTTATAAAAATAAGCACCAAAGCCTAAATCAAAATGAGTAGTACTAATTGTTTGCCCAACAATATCTCTTAGTACAGGATCTAATTGAGCAGATTGCTGCGGTCTAAAATTAGTTGCATCAAGTACTCTTGAATAAATGCCCGGAGAAATTCCTAGATGTAGGGCAACTCCCCTCTGGCCCAAAGGCAAACGAAAAGCATAAGTACCCCGTAAAGCAGTTGTAGTAAAAGGTCCAATAACATCATATAATAAGTGTGCACCTAATGCTCCAAAAAGTGCAGGTACGGGTGTATTGAAACTAAAGGTACCTGTATTCGGATGCCCCTCTATACCCACCCATTGACTCCTTCCTGCAAATATTAATTCTGTCATTCCTATAGAGCCAATATACCCCGGGTTAAGTACTTGCCTATTAAACATGAACATACTGAATTGTGGGTCTTGCTGCCCCCATATTGCTTGAAAATGCAATATCAATAAAATTGCTACAAATAATCGTTTCATTATAAACCTAATAAACCTAATGTAATAACCCTAGCCGTAAATCCTACGCAATATAATAATAAATCGTTAGCCTCTACTTTACTTTATTCAAAGTTCAAATAGTCAAAAACAACTACGGTTTCATATTATTCACTATCAAATATATACATAAAATAAAAATGTTTTATTTTATTTCTAATTTTTTTGGTTAAGATTCCTTATAAGAATAAAAGAACCTTAGTTTCTATACTTTCATTATTTTTATGCCAAAAATAATCTAAAGCTTATGCCGATCATTAGAAGCATCCAAGGGAAAAATCCTATTATTCATCCTTCAGTATTTATTGCAGAAAGTGCTGTTATAATAGGTGAAGTTAGTATTGATGCGGGTTCCAGCATCTGGTATAACGTAGTTTTACGCGGGGATGTACACTTTATCAAAGTAGGGGAGAACACTAATATACAAGATGGAGCAATTGTCCACTGTACCTATCAAAAAGCCTCAACTACCATTGGGAATAATGTAACAATTGGCCATAAGGCTATGATACACGGTTGTCACATTCATGATAATGTACTTATAGGAATGAGCGCCACTATTTTAGACCATGCCGTGATCGAGCCATTTGTAATTGTAGCTGCAGGAGCCCTCGTACTAGAAAAAACCTACCTAGAAAGTGGATACTTATACGCAGGTGTGCCCGCTAAAAAAATCAAGCCTCTTACACAAGAACAGCTAGAAGGAATACAACAGTATGCTCGCAATTATCAAATGTACTGCTCTTGGTACAAAATAGAAGAGCACATTTAGTAATTTAATTGCCTTCCTACCCTATTTACTCTTTATACCTGCAAGTTCTTGTTTTTCTTTTTATTACTGAAATATTGAACTATGTTTGCCCAAAAATGTTTTATAGCCAGGCAAATAGTTTAATCAACTATAAGTATATATGGCAAAAAATTTTATTTTATCGATTACTGTTTTTTTTACCTATTTTTTTATTTACTACCTTAGTTTTTGTCAATCCTCATCGCCTCTTAGTTACAGCTTAAGGGAATGTATCGATTACGCTATAACACACCAACCTGAAATTTTAAACGCACAAATTGATGAACTTTCTTCTTATCAGAAAGTAAGGGAATATGTTTCTACAGGTTTACCCCAGCTAAATGCTTCCCTAGAGTTTAACGACTTTATAAAAATTCCTACTACCCTTATACCCGCTGAATTTATAGGAGGTCCTCGCGGTAGTTTTATTCCTGTTCAATTTGGTACTAAGTATAATTCTACTCTTGGAATGCAGCTGAATCAATTAATTTTTGATGGGTCCTTTTTGGTGGGACTACAAGCTGCAAAGGAGTATACTAATTTAACGAAACTTTCAACAAAGAAAAGTAAAATCGAAATTGCTGCTAACGTCAGTAAAGCTTATTATATGGCCCTTGCTGCAGAAAAAAAACTTGCTTTACTAGATGCCAATTTAGAAAGACTTGAAAAACTGCTTGTCGATACCAAGGCAATGCAAGAAGTAGGAATGGCAGAAAAAATTGATGTCGACCGAATTACAGTAAATTTGAACAACTTAAAAACCGAAAAAGAAAAAGCCCAACGCCTTGTTGCTCTCAGCAACAGTATTCTAAAATTCCACATGGGACTTCCTCAAAATGTTGAATTGCAATTAGTTGAAAGCATATCAGAAGAGTCGATTGCACAAATGTATAAAGACACTGCTGAAAATGTCCCGTTAGAAAACCGAATCGAATATCAGTTACTTAAAAAAAACTATGAGCTGCAGGGCCTTAATGTAAAGCGCATCAGGTATATGTACTACCCTACTCTAAATGCTTATGCAAGCTTGCAAACCCAAGCTTTTCGGCAAACTTTTAATTTTTTCGATACTAGAGAAAGATGGTTTGCTATTAGTGTTATAGGCTTTCGTTTTAATTTTCCACTTTTCGATAGCTTTCGAAAGGACGCTATGCTTAAACAAGCCCACCTAGAACAAGTGAAAACAGAGAACCAAATAAAAAACTTCCGGAAAACTGCTGATTTTGAATTAATTAACGCAAAAGCTAATTTTATTAATCACCTAAAAAGTTTAGAAATTCAAAAAAGAAATATGGCGCTCGCGCAAGAAGTGCTTAAGGTAGCAGAGCTCAAGTACAAACAGGGAATAGGCACAAGCTTAGAACTAATTACTGCAGAAGCGGAATACAAAGCTGCACAAACTAACTATATTAATACCCTTATGGATTTATATATTACACACGTAGACCTGCAAAAAGCCTTAGGAACTTTGTATCCTGAACCTTAGTAAATAAAAAAGCCCCTTTGGGGGCTTGAAACTGTGAAATAACTAAACAAATTAAGCAATATCAATTTTTTTAGCCGGTTTGGGCTTAGCTTCCTCTTTTTTAGGAATTGAGATATGCAAAATTCCATCTACGTACTTAGCACCAATCTTATCAACATCTACAATACGCTCTGGCAGTGTAAAAGAACGCCTGAATGATTGATAGCTGAACTCTCGACGCGTATAATTACCTTTTTCATCTTTTTCTTCCTTCTGCGATTCTTTCTCTGAAGAAATGGTCAGAATGTTATTATCGACCTCGATCTTAAAATCTTCCTTAGCCATTCCTGGTGCAGCTACCTCTAAATGAAAAGCATCATCTGTTTCTTTTACATTCACAGCTGGTAAAGTATTTCCCGTTCTCAGGAAATTTAGCGTTGCACTATCAAAAAAGTCGCGTCCAAAAAACTCGTCAAAAAGAGTCGGGAAACTTGGAAATAAACTTCCTGTAGGCTTCAATAAACTCATAGGCTTTTCTGATTTAAGTTTAAGACTATTTAATTAGTTGTTTGTTACTCTATTTGCATATAGTGTGCCAAGAAAGAATTAAAAGAATTATTTGCCATAATGGCATTATTTAAAAAATGTTACACATACTTTGATATGTCAAAGATATGTCAATTTAGAATAGAAATTATCAAGCTGTGCCAAATTTACAATAATATAATTTAATATCATGAATTAATATCATGAAATAGATTTGAACATTTATACAGATTTACTTACTTTTTTCTGTCAAGAAGGACTTTATTTCATTAGAGGCAGCTAGTTTCAAACTGCCATTTCTTGCCATCCGGAATGCCTCTTTGGCTTGCTCAACTCTGCCAATTCGCTTTGCCGCCATACCTAAAGTAAAAAAAATAGGACTTCTTTTTTCATGAGACGCAGACTCCCCTAATAAACTAATAGACTGCTCTAAAGTAGCAATAGCTGCCGAGAATAAACCTAAACGGTATTCGATTTGGCCTTTCAGATACAGAAGCTCTGCATTTTGTGGCAATATCTTCAGAGCCAAATTTATATATTTCAATGCTTCTTGGTCATTGTAATAAATACTTAAGCGAGCAAGAGTTTCATATATCTTAGCTAGTTTCGATGCCTCAGTTTCGTATAGAGTTGCAAATGCTAAGTATTGCTTAGCAGCAGCCATGTTTCCATTTTTATAATAAACTTTCCCTGCAATCCGATAACTCAAAGCTGGATTTTCTCCCTTGGTAATAGCTTTTTCAATGCAATACTGAGCCGGCAAATAAGCATATGCTTCTAAATACGAGTTGGCTAATCGGCTAAGTTCTGAACTGCTAAGTTTTTGAATACGAAGCTCAATATCTTCTTTAAATAAATCCAACTCAAAGCGAGCAGCTACTTCTAATTGACTATTCGAAACTTTTTTTAAAGCTGCCTTTGCAAGACTCTTATTGCCTGCCTCCTTAGCAAGCAAACCTTGTAAAAAATATATTTGAGCTCTGAATTCATTTTTAGTCTTTTTAGCATTTCTTATAGCTTCATTTACATAAAACTGAGCTAAAGGAAAGCACTTTAGGTGATAAGCTGCAATAGCTGCATAATATAGTGCTTCTATATTAGTAGGCTCGCGCCTAAGAATCTTAAGCGCATTTGTCCAAAGACCTACATAGTCTCCATGTTGCAATTGAAGTCTTAATATAATTTGGTAAGAACGCAGATGGCGAGAAGTATCAAATTCTTCTTGTACTGCTTTTTGGTAGTAATCTATTGAAGTAGCTAGGTCGCCAATTTTGTAGTAAATATATCCTGCCATTTTATAGCTTCGCACCAAGTTTTCTTTTTTAGCAATAGCCTTGTATACCCAATTCAGCGCATCTTCATAAAAATCAGCATCCATATAAGACCTAGCTAGGCGTACAAAATAATTTGCAGTGTGCTGAATAGCAATCGCTTTAATTTTTTTTAGGCGAGAGGCATAATATGCATCAGAAGAATCTAGTTTTCTCTGATACTCATAAAATTGGTCAAAATTCCCGAGTTTATAATGTGCATAGCCTACAGCATATTGGTATCGGCTTATCGCCTCAGGATTTTTATTATTTTTTTGCTCTTTTTTAAGAGCTTGGGTGTAGCACTCTAATGCATCTTCCCAGTTTCCCATTTTGCTATAGACCTGCCCTTGCCGGTAGTATAACTCTGTATTATTACTATCCAACGCAATAGCTAGCTTCATTTCCCGCACCACTTCAGGTAGCTTATCTAGAAAGGCTAAATATTTTATCGCTGCCAACTTGTATTGGTATTTTTGTTGTGGATTCGATTCTTTTTCATAGGCCTTATTATAGTAATATACTGCTCGGTTGTAGTCCTTTCGATTAATATAAATTTTAGCCAAATAGGCATAAGCTTCAACGGACTCAGGATTAGCCTTAATAGCATCCTTGAAAGAAAGGATAGCATCCTCGTAGCGCTGAATAATGAGTTCGCATAAGCCTTTTTTTAGGAAATATTGATAGTTTTTACTGTCAATTTTAATTGCTTCAGAATAAGCATCTATAGCAAAAGCATACTCTTTCCTTTTTCTATGCTCCTCCCCTATCTCGAAATACTTTTTAGCACTTATCTGTGCTACTAAATATTCAAACTTACAAAGTAAGAACAATAACAACCACGTATACACAAGGATACTTTTTTGAATAATCCCCCCTTGCATACTAAAAATTTTATAATAGTTCTTCCAAAGTTAAAAAATAGCCAAGTACTTTGAATATTGTTATATTATAAACAATACCTAAACTGGTGCAAAACATAATAATGAAAAAGTCCTCATGTATTGTGAATTCATCGAATTTTCAATAAAAAACCTAAGCTATAATAATTTATAATAATTTTTTTATGGCAAATGGTCTAACTCTTTTTGAGCCTCTTGCCATTGTGGTTGAATAGAAACTGCTTTTTGTAGGTAACTTTTTGCTTTCTCTTTTTCTAAATATTCCTTATAAATAAGAGCGGCATGGTAATATGCCCTATAGTCATTAGGATTTAGGGCTATCGCTTTCTCAAAATCTTCAAGTGCCCGAGCCTTATTGCCTAATATGCGGTAACAATACCCTCTTTGATAATAAGCATTAGCAAAATTAGGACTCACAAAAATAGCTCTAGAGTAGTATAATATTGCTTTTTTGAGAGCTATCTCTTTTTGTTCTCCTTGTAAATTATTGGCATTTTTGAACCAATAGAAAGCTAGATTAAATTGAGCCTGCGGATGTGTAGAATCCACACTTAAAATTTTATTATTGTATTCTATTGCCTTATTCCACTCTGCCGGATTTTCCATGTGAATGTCGTACATCAAACTTAAAGACTTAATAAATAAAGAATCCTTCTTTAGAGAAAGTAAAGCAAAATATTTAGCCCTATCGATGTTTCCCATTTGCTTATAACACAGGGCAGTAGCAAAAAAATAAGTAGGCTCGCTAGCATTTTTAGCAAGTGCTTTCTGGTACCACTCGAGAGCTTGAGGAAACTGTTTTTGTAAGAAATAAATATTACCTATTAGGTAATAAGCTTCAGCAAGCTCTTTGTTGAGCTGAATAGCTTTTTGAAAATTCAAAAGGGCTAAAGAATCTTTTTTGTGAGAAAAAAGAAAAAATCCTTTTAGGAAATAAAAATCTGCCTGAGTAGAATCTAGAGCAATCGCTCGATTAATATCTTGGTAAGCACTATCCCAAAGTTGCTTTCGATAAAAATATTCTGCACGTTCCTTATAAAGAACAGCTCGCTGAGGATATTGCTGAATTTGCAGGTTAAGAAAAGCTAAGGTATCTTTTTCAGAAGGCTTTTTTAAACTTTTTGACCTTTCCGCCACATTACACGCTTCAAACAACAAAATAACAGATATTATCCATAAGCTCAGTATAGCAACCCTCTTCATTCGAACACTTGACTTAGACAAACTCATAACTAACCCATGAAAATAGAAAATAAAACTGAATTCAATAAATAACTTCTACTGCTCCTCTGTTAAGCGAAAAAAGCAATTTTGACAGAATGAAGCCCTTTGTTACCTTCCTTCTAAAAACTTTCTGAAAAATTGACAGAATTAGTCTTGTATTTTGATTTGGCATATCTTTTGAAACTACTAGGTTGTCTTGAAAAAATAGACGCGAGGTAACAATAAATTAAAAAACTATGGCACTAAAAATTAGTCCTTTAGCAGATCGAGTTGTAATTGAGCCGGCACAAGCCGAAGAAAAAACAGCAGGTGGCATTATTATTCCAGATACCGCTAAAGAAAAGCCTCAAAGAGGAAAAGTAGTAGCTGTTGGTCCGGGTAAAAAGGATGAGCCTACAACAGTCAAAGTAGGAGATACAGTTCTCTATGGTAAGTATGCAGGTACCGAAATTACGGTTGACGGTAAGGAGTACCTGATTATGCGAGAGTCGGACCTATATGCTATTTTATAATCAAGTTGTTGGTACCCTATTCTTTTACAACTCTAAACTATCCTTTCTTACTTAACCAAAAAAAATAAAAATATAAACTTATGGGTGGAAAATTAATAAAATTTGACTTAGAAGCAAGAGACAGACTAAAAGCAGGGGTAGATGCCCTAGCCAATGCCGTAAAAGTAACCTTAGGCCCGCGTGGTAGAAATGTAGTAATTGATAAAAAATTTGGAACCCCTGTGGTAACAAAAGACGGGGTTACGGTAGCAAAAGAAATTGAGCTCAAAGACGTAATAGAAAATATGGGAGCTCAAATGGTAAAAGAAGTTGCCTCCAAAACCGCAGACGTTGCGGGCGATGGAACCACTACTGCTACCGTGCTAGCCCAAGCTATCTACCGAGAAGGACTCAAAGTAGTAACTGCGGGCGCAAATCCGATGGAAGTAAAGAGGGGAATCGAGGAGGCTACTAAAGTAGTAGTGGAGGAACTTAAGAAGATGAGCCGCACCATTACTACCTCCAAGGAAATAGCACAGGTTGCTACCCTCTCGGCCAACGGAGACCATACAATCGGCGAACTTATCGCTGAAGCAATGGACAAAGTAGGGAAGGACGGAGTTATTACGGTAGAAGAAGCAAGGGGTATAGATACCTACCTTGAGACAGTAGAGGGTATGCAGTTTGATAGGGGGTACATTTCTCCGTATTTTGTAACTAACCCCGACAATATGACTGTTGAGCTCGATAACCCCTACATCCTCATTCATGATAAGAAAATTTCTACTATGAAAGACCTGCTCCCTATCCTAGAAAGTGTAGTCCGAACAGGAGCACCCCTATTGATAATTGCAGAGGATGTAGATGGAGAGGCATTGGCTACGTTAGTAGTAAATAAAATAAGAGGTTCATTAAAAGTATGTGCTGTAAAGGCACCCGGATTCGGCGACCGTAGAAAAGCCATGCTCGAAGATATTGCTATCCTTACGGGCGGCCAATTAATTTCCGAAGAGCGGGGTTATAAGCTCGAAAATGTTACTCTCGATTACTTGGGGCGTGCTTCTAAAATTACGGTAGATAAAGATAATACTACTATCGTAGGAGGACAAGGGAAGGAAGCGGATATCAAAGCACGCATTAATCAAATTAAAGCGCAAATTGAGACCACCACTAGTGATTACGACAAGGAAAAACTCAATGAGCGCTTAGCTAAGTTAGCTGGAGGGGTAGCAGTGCTCTATATTGGTGCTCCTACTGAAGTAGAAATGAAGGAGAAAAAAGCACGTGTAGAAGACGCACTACACGCTACCCGTGCTGCAGTAGAAGAGGGTATTGTGCCAGGAGGGGGAGTTGCTTACATCCGGTGTCAACAAGCACTTGAACCAGGCAAGGGCGGCATCAATGACCGATTGCTTAAAGGAGACGTAGGCCTAGGAGTAAATATTATTAAAAGGGCACTCGAAGAGCCTTTACGCCAAATCGTACAAAATGCAGGTCTAGAAGGTGCTGTGGTTCTGCAAAAAGTGAAAGAAGGAACAGGAGATTTTGGTTATAATGCACGCACTGAGGTATTTGAAAACTTAGTAGAGGCAGGCGTAATAGACCCCACTAAGGTAACACGTACTGCCCTTGAAAATGCAGCCTCTATCGCAGGCCTACTTCTAACCACCGAGTGTGTCGTTACGGAGGAGCCGGAAGAAGAAAAATCACCAATGGGCATGAATAACCCCGGAATGGGAGGAATGGGAATGTAATAAAAAATCGATTTTCTTTCACTGCAATAAGGGGAGCAATACAACTAGCTCCCCTTATTTTTTTAGTTGATTTCTTTTAATAAAAAAAGAAGTCCTATCTTCATCAAATACCTAGTAAAAAGTTAGCGTATTAGGCATATTATGCCTCTCTCCTTAAAGTTTTATTTTAAATTCATTTGCTGCTGTAAAAAGTTAACTCCTTTTTGGGCTTCCATGTGGTGCGGATCGAGTTTAAGGGTAATTTCCCACTCATGTAAAGCACTAGAATAGTCTTTAAGGTAATAATAAACTACCCCCAAAGCGTAATGATAGCGTGGCTGCATTGGTGCTAAAGCAATTGCCTTTAATAAATACGCGACAGCTTTTTGCTTTTCCCCTACCAAACTATACATCTGGCCAGCATTATACCAAATTTCAGGATCAGATTTATAAAAACTTAGTACTTTCTCCACTTCCCGAAGGTAAAGTTGGGGTTGATTAAGCAAAAGATTAGCCTTATTTTGATGTGCCACTGCTAATTCTTTTCCCCTATCCAAAAGTACTTCATCATTAGGATCAATTTTTTGAGCTTGGTACCAAAGTTGCTCAGCACTAGCCGTATCTCCTAGTTGCAAATTTGCGCGGCTAAGGTCTAGCAAGGGATATATATAGTTGGGATAAATCGCAATTGCTTTTCGAAGATAAAATTGCGCTTGCTTCAAAAGACGAAACTTTTCTTCTTTTGAAAAAGTTTGGTTGGCCAGAGTAATAAGGGCTCCCCCCGCAGCAGCATTTGCCTTGCAACTTTGTGGAACCGAAGCAACGTCTCTCAAAAAAATAGTAGTGTTATCTCTCCAATTTTGAGTTCGCCGGTAGGAGGCTATACTTAATAAGCAAGTAACACTAACTACAAAAAACAATGCTACTATCTTTTTATCTAACCATCTCCTACCTACCCTAAACAAAGACTGAAATAATAAGCCCCCCCCTAACAAAAAACCTAAAGAAGCCTGAAACAAGAAACGCTCCCCTATATATCCGCCTATATTGATAAAAAAATTTGAAATAATGCTCAAAGAAATAAGATAAAATCCTATACTCCAGCTATAAACAAAATAATGGTGCCGAAGCTCTAAAGAATTACTTTTTCTACCCTGGTAATAAGCTCCAATTAGTAGGATAAAAAGAGCAGCATAAAATACAACACTAGTAATGACCAATGGATCTGTTAAGGTAGTATAGGGGATAGCTTTCCAAGAATAATCCCAAGAAAGAGGATAGGGGAATAATAATAAATGAGCATAAAGGCCTAAAACTTTAATTTGAGTGGCAGCTTTCTCAACCCAGGAAGCATTTAAATAATAATCATTTAATATAGACTGAGTTTGCAAGGGAGGAGGAAGACCAATAAAACTAATTCGAAGCAAAAGATAGGCAAAAAAAGCCACTACAAAAGCAGCTATTACCCTTATCAATTTTACCTTATCCTTATAGCAAAATAAAAGTATAGTAAAAGGAAAAATAACTAAAAAAGTAAGGCTTTGTTCTTTACTAAGTAGAGCCGCAAAAAAGGAAATACCAGCACCCCAAACTTTTATTCGACTATCTGTGCTATACTTAGCTCCTTTTACTATGGAATATGAAGTAAATTTTACTCCTAAGTAAGAAATAAGTAAATACAAGCTCAGCAGTCCTAAAGTAAAGCTTAATAATTCATCACGCCCCTTAATATTAGCAACTGCTTCTGTATGAATGGGATGGCAAGCAAAAAGAACAGTAACTATACCTGCCAAGTGCAAAGACAATCCTAACGCTTGTAAAGTATAAAATACTATGATGCAGGCTAATAAATAAATTAAAACATTGATAGCATGACTTACACCCGGACGATTACCCCAAAGCTGTTTTTCTATAGCAAAACTAATATAAGATAAAGGCCGGTAATAGCGGTTTTTGTAATCATAAGTTGCCCCTTCGGGGTAATGACCTGCAAAACTATCAGTGGTAAAAAGCTTAGGTATGCCTTTAATACCCATCTGGGTGAATCGATTTTGGGTAATTACATTTACATCGTCAATTGCGTACTCAAAAGAAATGGTAGAACCATAAATACCGATAATAAGAAGGACAAGAATAATTAAGTAGTGAAAAGACTTAGCGGGCAGAAACATAAATCTTAATTGTCTTTTTTAGCAAAGTTTAGGATATAAATTGTTCATAGAAAAATAGCTAAAATAACCCTAAAGGAAAGAAGCTTAAATTCTTTGCGAAAAATTAATACTATACACCATACTAACAAAAGTTGGATTACCGCCTAAGGAAATTACTTCTGGGTTAAAATACAAGTTCAAAAAATATTTACACTTAACTAAGTAAAAGGTACATTGATGAATAAATAGTATCTGCTTAACAAAAATAATGTTATCTTACTAAAAGTGTTTTTATAGTTGTTTCAAGCAATAGGAACTAAAATGAACTCTCTACTAGATAAGGTATCGGAAATAGTGCCAGGTATTCTATTTGAACTAGCATTCCACCACAAAGACTACTCCTATTTTCAATATATTAGCAATAGAGCTGAAAACATACTTATTTCAATTTTTTCTACTAATAAGCTTTTGAACGATAAGGAGTGGATTAATATTGTACACCATCAGGATAAAAAAAGGGTAGAACAAAATTTATGGACTACATTTAAAGCAAGAAGTGTATGGAACGATATTTTTCGACTAGAAAACAAAAATAGTCAAGCAGAACATTGGATACAGGTATGTGCCCTACCCAAAGTACAAACCAACACAAATGAAATTTATATGGGCCTTTTTATTGATATAAGTAAGCGTATGAATAGCAATTTAAGCAGGGCAGATATCATTTTCCAACAAAAATATCATTTCGATATCCTCAAGCAAATTTTATATCAAATCCAAAACATAGCTTAAACTAAGGATAGGATATAACAAGAAGCCTACCTTTTCAAAAGGTAAAAGGTAATATTTCTATCGTTATTCCAACTGCTCGTATAATCAGTTTGGAGTGTTATTTTTTAAGTTACGAATCTAGTTTAAATTTTGTCCTCAAAGAATCTAGAAACTGAAAATATTGTTTTTTTCTCCTTTCATTATCAAGTAAATCAAGCATATTTTTTTGTGCATTTTCTGCATCTTCTCGCATACCTATTTGCTTGGCAAAAAGGTAATAATAAAGCCAATAATCGGGATTCTGAGAATTATAATCCAAAACCTCTGACAAAAACTGATATCCTTGCGTATACTTTTTTTGTTCCAAGTACATTGCAAAAAGCTGTAAAATCGTGGGCTTATGAAAAATAAACTTCCTGTAATTCTCTTCTAGAAGTTTTCGAGCTTTTTCAGTTTGTTTTTGCCTTGCTGCAATTTGTGCTAAAAGAAATAAATATTCGGGGCGCTCCTTGACCTTGGCTTCTATTTGTTTAATTCTTTTTTGAGCAGCTTCTAGTCTATTTAAATTAATTTCTGATTGGGCAATTTCTAAGTGAATTGCCACATTATTAGGATCACGTTTTAAACCTAGCTCTAATTGCTTTATAGCACTTTCGTCTCCATTTAATTTTCTAAAAATTCTACCTATTTCTAAATAAGGAGTTGTAATTTTCTTATCTGTATCTACCAAGTCTTGATAAAATTTAAGTGCTGGCCCTGGGTTATCAACCAATCCTCCTATGATACCGCCGCGTAATGCTTCATCTGGAGTAATACCACTAAAATCCCAGCCCAAAAATTCTGTATTGCCGTAAGCAAAATCTAGTAACGCCATTTCTCTTTTACAAAGTTCAAATAAATCTTTATGATCAAGAGCAAGCACTTTTAAAATATCATATGCCTTATAATGATTTCCAGCATCAAGCTCGGAATAAGCATAAAATAGACTATCTTTAGGCCAGCCACTTTGAGCTGCTTTGTGAAAATATAAAGCAGCCATCTCTGGTGTCTTTTGTTTGAAGTAAAGCGTAGCCAAAGCATGACTGGCAATTGGAGTGTAATCAGGGTCCTGATGAATTAAACTTTTGTAGAAATCGATGGCTTGTTTCCATTGATTAGTAGAAGCACAAGTAAGCAACTTCAAAAACTTTATCTCCGCAACTTGCGTTCTATTCAACAACCAGTTCGCAATAGAGTCAGCTAACAAAAAATTTCCTTTTTTATAAGCTAGTAGGCTTTGATTATACTGAAAGCCTATACCAATAGTAGAGTCTTTTCGAAAGGGCACTTCTTCCACTTCCAAGCTATCATTTACAATCTTAAAAAGATAGTAATTTTCCAAAACCACTGGTTCTTTACTCTGTTGAGTAAAAGCCTTATGAGAATAAGAAATAGCTTCTTTGATTTTTCCTTTTTTAAGAAGAACAGAAGAGTAATTAGAATTCAAAATTGCGTCTTCAGGAAAATGACTAAGCCCTTGCTTTAGAAAAAATTCCGTGGAATCTAGTTTGCCTTCATTAAAATAAACACTAGCCAAATTACAGTATAGCTCGCTCAAGGGCATTTCCCGAATTTTAGAAAGATAAAGCAATTTCGCAGCTTTATTTAAGCCTAAGATCGAAAAAAAGCGACCTTTTTTTAGTATTGCAAGCAAAGAAGGGGCCTTGCTATTCTCCTCAGCCTTACTTAAATGCTTTTGAACTTTTAATATTTCTTCCTTATCCGAATTGGGGTGTATAAAAGCCATGAGCACATTAGCAAGGTTAAAATTGGCTTTAAAGTCTGTATCTTTATAGTTAGTAGCCATTTGATACATTAACCGTGCTTCATTTTCATCTTTGGCAAGCAAGTAATAATCCCCTTGAATATTTTTATAAGTGCAATGCAGCGAATAGTAAGTGTTCCAAAGATTTATTCCATCATAAACTATCAATACAACTAAAGTAACAGCCCACACAGGGGCAAAACGAAGAACCCTACCTTCATAAAGAGAATCAAAAAAATATTGATTACTCCTAAGAGCGGCTCTAAAATTTATAATTATATAAAGCCCAAATAGAAGACTAAGTACCCCAAAAACAAAATTGATTAAAAATTGTACATTATTTCTAAAAGTAAATTCTCCATTACCTATATGAAAAGCAATATAGCCCGTAGCTAAAATCCCTGTTCCTAAAATAATTAAGGAATAAGCTAATTGAGAGTTAATAATATGTCCTAGAATAGGAAAAGCACTCTGAGAAAAAAGGACGGTAATCAGCGCAGCAACGACAAAAAAATGTAAAGGTTGAAAATTATAGTAATGAGGCACAAAAAGTAGCAAAGCCTGTAAAGCAATAAAAGCAATGAAACTTAAAATAAAAATACGATAGGCAGCACCAGGGTTCTCAAAATTTTTGCGCGTGATAAGCCACACTAACAAGGCTAACAGGTCTTTAGCAATAAAAAAAATGAATATTAAAATGATAATCAGGTGTATTCGATAGCCAAAAGTAGCAGTTTTATATAAAGCAGCATTCCCGCCCACTAGCCCTACAGCAAAATATAACCCCAAAATTGCCCCCCCATAAATTCCAAATTGTTGCACCAAGTTCAAACTAAACGCTTTAGTTTTAACAAAATAATAAAAAAGCAAAAAGGGTAGCATAATAAAAAAAGCTCCCCACTTATGATATTCATAGTTCTGAATAAAGACAGAAACAAATTCACTTGAATAGAGGTGAGAACAAAATACTAATAATGGAACATAGCCAAGGATTCCCTCTAGGCGCGAACTACCTGCTAAAAGGGCACTATAGCCTATAATTTGAAAAAAAATTAAAACATATACTAAAAAAAAATTTGGACTAAAGTGAGTAGCACTATATTCAATAAAATTAGAAAAGGCTTTGCTGAATAAGTCAATTTCTCTATAGTTTTCCCTAACCGTCTCTAAAATAATAGTTTCTGCTTGTGATACTGCTAGCGGCTTAGTCTCAGAAACCCAAAAAGTAGGAGTGTATATTACAACAACTAATAGTATTAAACTTAAACATAAGGTACCCCATAAAAGCCAAAATAATTTTTGCCCTGATGAGTAAAAATACTGAAGAAACTCTAAAAGTTTTTTTAATGAAGCCCTTGAAGTAGTCATCTATAAGTGTATACTTTTTAGCCTTTCAAAATTATAGCTTATTTTCATATAGAAAGAAAATGGGTAAGATATAGCTAAGTCCACAAAGTCTATATGCACCTCCTTTCAACAGGAAAAACAAAGTAGTAAATTAGTCGAAGGAGCCAAAGTAATATTTATTTTTTATATATTAGAAATTTGAGGAAAAAAATGAAAATTACAAACTCTATTTACATAGCATACGTAGTACATGTAGTATATTTAGTATGTTTATTGCCGCCTCTAATTCCCTTACGCACAGAAGCCCAACCTGCCGTTGGGTTCCGCTTTGCTACAGACATCAATACCCTACATAGCAATCGACCCTTGCCCCTCATTCGAGGAACTTTTTCAAACATGGTAGTAGGTCCTTTTTATAAACATTATTTTGAAAGAGGAAGCATAGAGTTAGGTTTAAATTTTTGCTACAAAGAATTACCCGGAGGCTCTAACTTACCCCTAGTAATGCAAAATTTTCAGAAAGGTGACTCTACAGCCCTTACTGCCCTAGAATTTGAATTTAAAGTGGCTCCTCGAATATTAGAATTTTTACTAGCCCCTAAATTCGGAATTATCGGAGGCTATCGCTTCAAACAAGAGGGCTTTACCACCCCCAAAGGAAGAGGCTTAGAAAATCTTCCCTTGTACGCAGCTGTACCCATCGGCTTTGGACTTGACTTTCCTACTAGTTTTGGTACTACAGGGGTTTCTTTTTATTACGAAATTGGACTTACCAACTTTCTTAAAACCTCTCAGTGGGACACAGGTGGTAAAATTCGTGCTTTTCATTTCGAAATTCATGTATGCTTCTTTACAAGTAGCGAGGACCGCCACTAAGCATTACCATCTAATCGTATAACTCTTTACTCTAACAACTAATAATATCCAGTTTTTAGTAGCTTTGGATAATATACTTGTATTCTAATATTTATCGCCCAACTTTAATACTTTAATTAACCCTATATCCTAATTCTTTAGCTCTTTGAAAATCAATTATAGCACCTTTATGGTCTTTCTGATATTCTTTAACTTTAGCGCGCATAAAATATGCTCTACCGTCTTTAGGATTAATTTCAATAGCTTTATTGAAGTCGTGGTATGCTTTATCAAAATTTCTAAGATGCACATAACAAACTCCGCGGGCACACCAAATATCAGAGGTTATTTGCTCTTTAGGGATTGTAGCAATCGCTTTCGTAAAATCTTCGACAGCTTCTTGGTAGTTCTTGCGAGAAAATTTAATAAATCCTAATAAATACCATCCCAAAGGAAAGTCAGGATCTAGCCTAAGTGCAAATTCCAAATCTTTCTGCGCCTCTACAATTCTATTGGTATGTAAATTATTAAGCGCACTCATCAACCAAAGACCCGAATTGGTAGTATCTTCAACGGCTGCTTTTTCAAAATCAATTCTTGCCTCCTCATGTTTATTTAAGAAAATTTTAACACTACCTAAGTAGGTATAAATTTTCTTATTTTCTGGGTCTAACTCCTGAGCTTTCAGATAGTCCTGGTATGCTCCCTCAAAATCACTTAATTTTTGCCTTAGTACACCTCGTGATATATAAACGTCTTTATTCTGCGGGTCTAATTCTCTGGCCCTTTCATAGGCCTTTGAAGCCCCTTCAAAGTCTGAGTTGAAGAAGAAAGAAGTACCTAACCATAACCATGCATTTGCATTTTGGGGTGCTATTTCTACAGCTTTTTTGGCATCCACAAGGCCCTCTTCATATTTTTCCATACCTACATAAGTAGAAGCTCTATATACCAAAGCATCTACATTTTCAGGCTCAATTGCAAGCGCTTTATTAATATTTTCCAGAGCTTCTTGATATTGCTTTTTATCATATTTTTCTTTTGCTACCTCTAAATATTTTTGAACTTCAGCGTTCATTTCCTTCTTTATTTCCATATTCATTTCTAATAAACTTGTTACTAATTTAGCAGTAATTAATAGAAAATAACAGATTTTGAGATCAGTAAAAAAATTTTCAAAATTATTAATGGAAACCTACATCTTCAAAACTACTTTCAAATGTCAAAGCTGTATCGAGGCAGTAAAGCCTATATTGCAACAATACGAACCTATTCAATGGAGCATTTTTGAAAAAGAAAATGGTACAAAATATCTAAAGATTGAAGGTGAAAATATTGATATTCACTCAATTATAGAGTCAATTCAAAAATTAGGCTATACTCTGGAATGGCAAGCATAATAACAGCCGAAAGCTCAAAAAGTCTCTTCATTGCCCCATCTTTTACTAATAATAGGAATTATTTCATTTTTCCAGGAATAAAAGCGGCCTTTAAGAATTTGCTCTCGTGCTCTAGCTACAAGTTCTAGAAAAAAATTGAGATTGTGAATAGTAGCAATAGTTAACCCTAGTATCTCTCCACTTGCAAATAAATGACGAAGGTAAGCCTTGGTATAATAATGGTCCCATTCACAAGAACTATCAATATCTAGGGGAGAAAAATCATACCTGTAACGTGCATTTTTAATATTTAAAATGCCTTGCCAAGTATACAGCAAGCCGTGTCGAGCGTTACGAGTAGGCAAAACACAATCCATCATATCCACACCACAAGCAATAGCTTCTAAAATATTAGCTGGAGTACCTACCCCCATTAAATAACGCGGTTTTTGCTTAGGCAACTCCTGACAAACCTCAGCTGTAATTGTATACATTAACTCTACGGGTTCACCTACCGCCAGACCTCCAATAGCATTACCATCAAACTCTAAGGAAGCAATATATTGAGCTGAAATTTTACGTAATTGTACAAAAGTACTGCCTTGTACAATTCCAAACTGATATTGCTCAAAATCATACACAGGGGAGGTTTGTAAAAAATAACTTCTACTCCTTTTTGCCCAATCATGCGTAAGGTGCATAGACTTTTCAGCATAAGAATAATCACAGGGGTAAGGGGTACATTCATCCAAAACCATTACAATATCAGAGCCGATTATTCTTTGTTTGTCTACCACATTTTCGGGCGTAAAAAGATGCCTAGAACCATCAATATGAGAAGCAAAAAGAACGCCTTCAGAACTAATTTTACGTATCTGAGATAAACTGTATACCTGATAGCCTCCACTATCTGTCAAAATGGGCAGTTGCCAGTGCATAAACTTATGTAAGCCGCCTGCTCCTTGCAAAACCTCTAAACCCGGGCGTAAGTATAAATGGTAAGTATTGGCCAGAATAATCTGGGCTTTAACAAGCTCCTGGAGCTGCTGCTGCCCTACAGCCTTAACGCTAGCAACAGTCCCCACAGGCATAAAAATAGGAGTAAGTACTTGACCGTGGGCGGTTCTAAGAATTCCTGCTCTCGCAGCACTTTGAGAATCTTCGGCAATAAGATTAAAAAAAGGTTGCTTTTCCAGAATGCTTAGAAATTTTAGAAAAAAGTGAAGGTATTTTAGGTTCTGTGCCTTTGAAAATTCTTAGAATATTAGAACGATGAGTAAAAATAATCCACCCCGTCAACAGTAAACTAATAGCAAAGTAAATAGTAAAAAGAGAAGAATTTTGCCATAAGGAGTGCAATATTAAAAATATAGGAAAAGAAGCCACCGCAGAAATAGAAGCAAGAGAAACCATGCGAAACAAAAGAAGCACTATGCCAAAGATAATTACCCCTACTATGCTAGCTATGGGCTGCAACACCAGCATCACCCCTAATACAGTATTTACCCCTTTACCACCCCTAAATTTCGCAAAGATAGGATAAACATGCCCTATAATAGCAGCTATACCACACACTAAAGGAGCATAACTAAAAAAAGGGGGCAATTGATTGTAATTAGGCAAAACTAATACGGGCAAAGAGGCAGCAATTGAGCCTTTGGCAATATCCAGAATCTGAGTAATTAACCCTGCTTTGAATCCAAAATTTCTATACATATTTGTACTACCCGCATTACCACTTCCTAAAGTGCGAATATCCCTTCCATAAAAATATTTTGAAATCCATATTGCAGGTACTAAAGAGCCTAATAAATAACTTAGTAGTATAAGCGCATATGTCATTTATTCATTATAAAAAATTCAGAATGGTAGGTCGTTTTCAGGTTCGATATTGTTATCCACATTAATATTATCTACTCCTTCTATTTTTTCTTGAGCAAAATTTTCTTCCAAAGTAAGATCCTCTACTCTTTGTTCAAAACTTGCTCTACTACCTAATAATTGAATTGAAGAAACACGACATTCTAACGAAGCTACAACTCTGTTTTCTTCATTAATATAAGAATTGACAGAAGGTGTACCCTCAACATACACTTGCGTACCTTTTTTCAAATATTCTGCTACACCAATTTTATCAGGAGGACGCCAGTAACTACAGCGCACCCATGTTGTTTTCTCCTGTAAAACTCCATTCCTATCTTTGTATTTCTCCGTATGAGCCACCGAAAAAGAAATAACTTTATTACCTCCCCCGTCTCTCACCTCAGCATCCCTACCTATATAACCAATCACTTGTAATCTTAGCATAGTTTAAGCAAAAATAAATGGTTAAATTTAGAATAAAAATAAAAAATATAACATGAGGCACCCCTAAGAATTATGAACAAGCAAAGTATTGTTTTTAATGTTAAATCATAATTAAGTTTTTAAGAGTTCAAGTGATTAAAGTAACTCTACAGTCATAATTTCGATTATGTTTGCAGCTATTAATTTTATTACTCAATTTATAGTATATATTTAATCAGTAATTTTCTATATGGTCAACTACCTTTGCTATATACTTTTCTTAATTCCTTTCATTTTTTTCGCTAACTCATGTTTTTTCGCTCTAGCCCAACAATGTAATTGTCCATCAAATATTCAAGTGCAAAACCGTCAACTAGATGCTGTAGGCCTTCAAGAAAGAACCTCTATCGGGGGAGTTGCCACGGGTAAAATAGGAGATCGATGCTTTTACCAAAGCGTACCCGGTTTTGTCGAATGCCGCCAATATCTAATTAGTTTCTGCAGAGACCGTGGATTTACAGGAACAGGAAATAATTACGATACTTACCTTCTTATTCAAAGTCCAGATCTAAGCTTTACTGCAGAAAATGACAATGACTCTAGTGGCTGCACTAATAGTGCTAATACCTCAGGTGCCTCCACCCTAAGCTTCATCGCTAGTAATACCGGTTCTCTCCGTTTTTTTATCTTCAAACAACCCGACTGCCAAGGAGTAAACGGTGGAACAGAAGAGTCTGTTAAAACCATATTCGGATACAAAGAAACCTGTAAAGCTGGTAACCTAAAATTACTAAGCTTAGGGAATAATACTGTTTTTTGTGATAGCTCATTTAGCCTAGAATATAGCTGTGCTTCGGGCGCACAAAATTATCAACTAGAAGTTTCTTACGATAACGGACTAAATTGGATAGAATATACCACTCAACCATGGCAAAATATTAGCCCTATTTACCTATTCAGGAATATAAAAATCAACAAAAGTGCTGTATTTAGAGTAAAACATCTAGGGGGAAACTGCGCAGAAACATTAGTTTTATCTAACCAGATTACTATTTCTGTTAATTATATTTGTCCTAGAAATAAAAGTTTTAGCATTCAAACTCCTAAAAGAAGATATTGTGGTACTTCAGAAAAAATTACCCTGTTTATAGCCGATACTACTTGCTTTCCCCCTGATGCCCAATACCATTGGCAAGGACCTATACAAGGAAATTTTTCCAACCAAGCTAGCGTAGCTTTTAATGTACCCAATTTCGAAAATGAAAAAGTTAGCTGCAAGCAGTACACTTACAGCTTAGATATAGTTTTTCCTAGTATTGCTGGCTGTACTCTAAAATCTGAGCCGTTAACAATTGATGTATGCCGCCTGATACCTCATCGAGTGATAGCAGAGCCTCCCACTATTTGCCAGGGGCAAAATTTAAAGGCTAGTATCCAGATTCGAGAAGAAGGATGGCCTGCCAATACACTTAGTGAAGCAATTCAAAATAACGGCTATCGTTTTATTTGGGAGTATAGTGATTGTGTGCCCGCGCCTATAGAAAATATACTAGAACTAAGTCTTGCTTGTACAAATTTTTGTGGGGGCTTCAAAGATATCGTGGTAAGGCAAATTATTGAAGGCTGCGTAAGCCCGCAGCTTGGACAAGTAGAAATTCTTTGCCAGGGAAACGCAAATTTTGATATCCAACCCGCCACCAATACCCCTATTTGCATTTTCCCATCAAACTCACGTTCAACTGTAACTGTACGGGCAAATATCGCACCTGCTCCACAGGGTGTTACTTACCTTTGGGATTGTGATAATTGCATCACCCCACCACCACCTACTCCAGGCCCCCATGCACTATCTTGGGCTACACCAGGCACCAAAACTATTCGATTAACTGCTTTTTCTCCTGCACCATGCTCTACTCACACTGTAAGTAGAACTGTTATTATACAAGCCCCACCCTCTGGGGCAAGTATAAGATGTGGAATAAATGGACCTATGGTTTGCACCAATACTTCTCTCTCTGTGCAAATTCAACATCCTGATACCAATAGAACCTACAATTATAGCTGGAGATGCCCCGGATGTCTACCCCCTCCTACAGGCTCTAGTGCTAATATTCGATGGAACACCCCGGGCACTAAAACAGTTACTGTTTTCATAACTTCTTCAGGTTGCCCTAATGATACTATTACCCTTGAATGTAACCCTATTATTATCTCTGCTGCTAATGCCAATTTCAATATTAGCCCTAATCCTATTTGCATCAATCAAGCTGCAACAATTAGCTTAGCAAGCCCTGTAGCCAATGCTACTTATTCGTGGAATTGTCAGGAATGCGTACCTAACATTAATAGCCACAATACTGCAGGACCTTTTCAAGTGAGTTGGCAAAACGGAGGAAATAAAACTATCCAAGTTACTGCACTACGTCCCCCTTGTCCTAGTAATAGCGAAACCAAAACAATTACGGTTTACCAGCTGGCTCCTGTAAAACTTTCTGTAAAAGATACTACCCTTTGCCAAAATCAAGAACTATTCGTTTCTGCAAGTCTGCTAGGGCAAGCTTTTGGTACCAGTTGGAGCTGGAACTGTGAAGGTTGCTCAGGATTGCCTTCTAACAATACTAGCACAAATGCTCGTCTCTCTTGGCAAAATTCCGGTACTTATAAACTTGTGGTGTGTGCTCACGCAACCCCTTGTTCACCTAGCTGTGATACCGCCCAAATTACTGTTGTAAATAGACCTACAAATAATATTATAGTTTCTCAAAATGTAATATGTGTAAATCAATCTATGACTCTTAACACGCAAAATACTGCCAATACCACTTTTAGTTGGAACTGCAGTAATTGCGAACCTTCTATCAGTAATGTTTCTTCTGCTGGTCCTTTTATCATAAGTTGGCAAAATGGCGGCATAAAAACTGTACAACTAACTACTACTCACCCTGTTTGTGGTACATCTACTAATAGTATTACCGTTACTGTTAATTCCTTGCCAGATATTTCTCTTTCCACCACCTCAAATTCCATTTGTGCCCAGAAAGAACAAGTTACTATCACTCCACAAATCACAGGCGGCTTTGGCTCTCCTCGCTACGCATGGACTTGCAGTAATTGTACTACTCCTAGTACTTTACCTAATAGCCCTACCTCCACCACCTTTAGCTGGAATAGTAGTGGCATAAAAAATGTCACACTATGTGCCTCTAACTTAATAGGTTGTACTAGCGCTATAAAATGTGATTCAGTCCTAATTACTGTAAATCCTTTGCCCACTTTGTTAAATATACAGATTGCACCCTCTCCTCTCTGCTCCTCCGATTCTTTACTTCTTACCTTTAACCAGCAACCTAGTAATACTAAAGTTTGGATAAGCAATTGCCAAAATTGTAACCTACAGGGAGACACATTATATTCTAATATCGCTTATTTAAGGTGGAGTAATCCTGGCATTAAAACCATAACTTTAAATGCTATACTTGGAAAATGTACTTTACAAAACCCAGAAACAAGAGTAGTCTCTGTAAATTCTAACCCCCAGCCTATCCTTACCTTGCCAAGCTCAAATGTTTGCCAAGGAAATTTTCTTAGTACAGGTGTTACAACTAATGCTATAGGCGTTGTTTCATATTCTTGGTCTTGTAATGGCTGCAAAAGCTCCCAACCTTCTTTTCAAGAAAATCAATGGATACCAAGAGCAGGTCCATTTAATCTTTCCTGGGATACTCCTGGAGTTAAAAAATTAAAAGTTTGCACCCAAGTTCCGGGTTGCGATACTACCTGCTCCGATACAACTATTAATGTAAATTCATTACCCCAATTGCCTAATATAATACCCCCAGAACCTCGCTGTGGCGTAGGAACCGTCACCTTTGTACTTTCTGGACCTTCTACTACAGAAAATCAAATTTTTTATTTATACACCCAAAGCGCAGGCATAGCCCCTGTAGCTACTTATTTGCTTTCCCCTAGTCCTATACCCTGGGACACAGTACTTAATACTCCAACTATTAGTACTACTACTCGTTATTATTATAATGTATATAGCCCTACTACTACCTGCACTTCTGCAACGAACTCATTTGTAGCAAGAGTAAATCCGGCACTTGGTAACCCCAGTATTGCAACCAATACTACTTGCATAGGAAGTCTAAGCAGCTTTACTGCAGAGATGGGCGTTCCAGCAGGAAATACCTTCCGACTGTACACACAACCAAGGGGCGATAGTTTTATTGCTAGTTACTCTGGAACAATATGGGTATTTTCTACTCTTCTAAGTACTACCACTACTTACTATATTGAAGCATACGAAACTTCTAGTAGGTGCACTTCTATGAATCGGTTACCTATAGTACTGAATATAGCTGAACCACCCGAGCCTCCTATTGCCTATGATACGCTCACTTGTGGTAATCTACCTTTTTCTATTCGCATTATTCCTTCGGCAACAACTGATAGCATTAAAGTTTGGGATAGTCCCCATGGTGGAAGGCTTATTAGCGCACATGCTAAGCCCTTCGAAGCAAATATCATTCAAGTTCCGTCTCAGCCTAGTACTATAGATACCCTATATTTGGAAGCTATTAATTCAAAAACAAATCCACCTTGCCCTTCCATCACTCGAACCCCAGTAAAAGTGATACGTATTCCTTTGCCGGCTCCGCCTATTCTAGAAACCCCTCTCAAGCCTATTTGTGGCAAACAAACATTACGCCTTAGTTTCAAACTGCAAGATACCTTAGGTAATCAAGTCATTTTACTTGATAACCAAGATAGAATCTTAGGTCTTACTAATACTCGTCCTTACCAAATTATCACGCCAATTATCACCCAAAGTGTTAATTGGAAAGTAATAGCAGTTAATACAGTAGCAGGATGCACAAGCACTAGTACGACCTTACCGATCGAGCACAGACCGCTACCTGGCTCGCCCCTCAGCCGTAGTGAAAGCCGCTGTGGAGGTGGAAAAATCACTTTTTTGGCTATTCCTACTACTAGCTATGGTATCCATATACGTTTGTATACCACTCCCGCAGGTGGGCAGCCTATTTTTGTAGACTCTCTACCTGCTTATGAGCTCACTACCCCTTGGCTTTTTGCAAATGAAACATTTTTTATAGCTGCCTATAACCCTAGTACAGGTTGCGAAAGTGAAAGAACCATGGTTTTAGCAACCATCCATCCTAGACCACCTGCTCCCTCTGTGCAGCCTATTCGAGTTTGTCAAAAAGCAAAAGCTCAAATAGATGGCAACATAAATCTTACCCCTCCCTTCAATATTTTACTCTATGAGCCTCAAGGTAGCTTTCGCACCGCATCTATTACTCCTTTTAGGTTTGATTTACCTGAACTAACTACGACTACTACTTACCATATCCAGGCGCAAGATGCTAATCTCTGTTTTTCAGATTCTCTACCTATAATTGCTGAAGTTATACCCAAACCATTGCCCCCTATTGCACCTAATCTTTCCCGCTGTGGACCGGGTACCGTATCCTTTTCAGTTAATCTCGTAGATAATACTAGTAGCTCTAGCGATAATAATAAAATTGTCGCATTATATGCTTCTGCTAATAGTACTTCGCCTATTTCTACCAGTAGTACTCCTTTCACTTTATTTACTCCTTGGATTAGTACCCATACTACTTTTTACCTACGTACTCAGCATAGTGGCTTTAATTGCTCCTCTGAGCCTATTGAAGTACCTATCAGAATTCATGCTAGCATACCTAATCTAAATGTAATTTCCGATTTTCGCTGTAGTACTGGGTCCTTTACTTTTACCTTAGGAATTTCATTACCGCCCGGTACACAGGTGCATATTTATTCTACTCCGCAAGATGAGATTCCTATTCAAACCATCTATCAATTTCCTTTTATTTTTTCCACTCCTTTACTTACAACCACTACCACTTACTATTATGAAGCCGAAGATCGAGGTACCGGATGCCGTTCTTCTTTAAAAGCTCCTATTATTATGAATTTCCAAGATTCTTTGAATTCTCCTCCTCTTTGGGAAAAATCTTACTTTTGTAGCCAGCCACAGAACTTATCTACAACTGCGCGCTTAATATTACCTGCTGCCCGAAAATACAACACAGCCGAAATTATAATACAAGAAGAAATTTCTAACTTTTTATCAAGCGCTCAAAATTTTTCACTAGCAGATACTCTTCCATTTTCTGTGGCCTACCAAACTCAACCTATGCTTATAAAAGCAAGGGGTGTCATCCCGCAAAAAGGTTGTTATACTACCACTAGTTCTACACAAATATACCCTGCTCCCCAATTAGCCCCCTCCCAAAATGTACCTAGTCGTTGCGGCAGTGGCCCTATAGCATTCACTATTGTAGCAGATACCTTTTCTCATCAAGTAGTACTTTACGAATCAAGTACAGCTAGTATACCCTCCCAAATAGCCAGCAGCCGTCCTTTTTCATTTACATATCACCTTAGCAGTTCTCCTAAAATTCTCTACGCCCAAGCCGTTAATATTCAAACAGGTTGCACTTCTCCACGTCAGCCTATAAAGCTGCAATATCACACTCTTCCGCCTACTCCTAAATCCGATACCCTAGCACGTTGCCAAGCAGGAATATTAATATTTACCTTTGTAAATCCCTCCAATCCTCATACTGTCATGCGTTTATACAGACATTTCCAAGATGAAGCTTTTATTCAACAATCTTTACCTGAGCCTAATAACGGAATTTTTTTAGTATCTACTCCCTTCATTCACTTTACTCAAACTTATTATGTAAAACATGTCGACTTAAGTACGGGTTGTCAAAGCAACATGGCTCCTATTGTAGCGAGAATAGACTATTTACCTCGCTTGAGCTTATTAGCTACTTCCCGAGGTTGTTTAGGAGATACTCTCTATCTAGAAGCGCGGGGTCAAGCAGCAGAATACTACCACTTTTTAGGGCCCAATGGTTGGGATACTCTATCACAGCAAGGAAAAATAAGGCGAGTAGGGCTCAACCCTGCAAAAAGAGGAGTTTACTCTTTAATAGCCATACTAGGAACATGTACCACCGCACCCGTATCCTCCAATTTTGTAGAAGTCAGAGAAGTGTATCCTAGACCTATAGTTGCCCCTCTCCCTAATACTTCTTTTTGTGAGGAAAAACCTTTATTGCTCAGCGTGGCCAATAGCCCTGTCTTTCCTGTTACTGCCCAATTTCAATGGCGTACTCCTTTCGAAGAAATCGGATTAGCCTCAGATACACTTATAATTTTAAAACTTAATCCTCAAAAGCATAATGGCATATATCAAGCAAGAGCCATTGTAGAGGGCTGTACTACCCAATGGTCTCCACCCTATTTACTGAGTGTAGCTTCCACGCCTCACTTACAAGTACCCGAAATCCTAGAGTTTTGCCAAAGTCGAAGTCGCTTTCAATTAGCAGTACTTAACCCCGATAGTTCTACCTTTTACCAGTGGCAGGGACCTAATAATTTTTACGACACAGGACCAGTAATTAGCCGCTTGGCGTCTATTAGCAATGCAGGTATATATACTATTACAGCACGCTCAAGCAGTGGTTGTTATGCCCCACCCCAAACTATTCAAGTACGCATAAGAACCCAATTACCAATCGATAGTATTGTTGAAAAAACCAGGGCTTGCATAGGTACGCCTTTCAAAATTTATTTAAAGCCTAGTTATAACCACTGGCAAGGATACTGGCTAACACCTAACGGTAAACGTATAGAATCAACCTCTCTCGAAATTTCTCAGCTCCAAGCTCAAGATGCTGGTATCTACACTCTTACACTTGAAGACCCTGTATGTGGCACCTACACCTTAACTTATTACGTTGTGCCCCAACACACTCCTCCAAGCCCAAGTGCTAGAATAGAAGAATACGCTTGTCTATCTTTGCCTACGCGTATAGAAGCGTCTTTTATAGTAGGAGCTAGTTATTTTTGGCAAGGACCTAATGGGTTTCAAAGTACACTGCGAACTCCTATGTTGCCGCCTCAAACACCTAATGGCATCTATTCAGTACAAGCCATTGTAGAAGGTTGTACTTCGCTTACTACTTCACTAACTGTTTTACGCTCTCAGCCCCAATTAAAACTTGCAAATTCGCCATCTTCAATTTGTGCATATAATAACAAGATCCCCCTAAGTTTTGAATTCCACGGAGAATTGCCTATAACTTGGCAATACTCTCTGAATGGAGAATTACCTACCCTAAGGCGTATTGAACAATACTCTCAGGTTATTACTTTTCCGGTTAGTCCTTATACCACTATTTTTAATCTTCAAACATTAGCTCTAGTAGATAGCAGAGGCTGCCCAGGTATTACAGATAGCCTTTCCTTTCAAATACCCGTTAAGCACATCCCATCTTCTTCAATAAACATAAATATTGGTGCTGCAAGCGTATGTGAAAAAGGTTGGGTGCTATTAGAATCTCAAGAACCTAATATTCTGTTTTATTCAGAGGGTTTAGCTAGTCCTGCCCCTAAGCTTTTGATAGATAATCTCTCTCCTGGAAATTATGCAGCACAATATTATTTTTCTTCACAAGGCTGTACAGCCACACTAACTTATGTAATTCCTCAAGTGCCCCTACCTCAAATTACTCATTTGGAAACTTCACTCGAGGAAGAAAACCAATGGATCGATATTAGATGGCCCGCTGTAGTAGGAGCTAATAAATATTCCTTACGTTTCCGTACAGAAAATACTCCCTATTATACACTTTTAGAAAATATAGAAGCCCCTCATTACCGATTAAGAAACGTAGTGCCTAATCAGCGCTACTTTTTTGAATTACAAGTACATTGCGAAAATGGCAAACAAGGCCCCTTTTCAGAACCCGCTACTATCCGTACTCTAGCCCTACCTACAAATTGCCCTATTCCTATAGATAGATTTATTTTAGAGGAAGCACATCAAGTATCTTATCGATGGAAAACAGTTCCGGGCGCCTATTGCTATCAAGTGCATTGGAGAGATACAACGCGAAAATTGACAAGTCAATTAGTCACTATATACGCACCTGATACTTTTTTTATCTTTCCGCTCCTTATCCCCAGAGTGGTTTATGGAGTAAAAATAAGAGCCCTCTGTAATGCTCAAAAATGTAATTCCCCACAAAATTCACTTAATAGTGCCTGGAGTGAAGAAACACATTTTATATATCGCCATGCAAATATGCGCACTACTAAGAATCACCAGGAGGAGGAGGGTCCTATCGTTTACCCTAATCCTAGCCTAGGAGAAATATTAGTTGAAAAACTTCCACTTGGTGCCACTCTTTGCGTTATAGATATTACAGGGAGAATAGTAATTCCTCCACGCACAATTACACAAACAAATACCAGCCTGGATCTTTCTTCAGCACCTGAGGGATGGTATATTTTGAAAATTTTTAATAAAGAGGAAACAAAAGTTATTAAAGTGTACAAGCAAAACTAAAAAAACTAAGCTAAAATTAAATTTTGAAGGGGGAATGCCTAATCTACGTACTTGAATTCCCCCCTCTTTATATAAATATACTTTATATAAATATAAATAATCAAGAAGCTATATTTTTAAGTGCAGGGGCAATTACTAGTGCTACAATTGAAGTTAGCTTAATTAAAATGTTCATGGAAGGTCCTGAAGTATCCTTAAGAGGGTCGCCTACTGTATCGCCTATTACGGTTGCCTTGTGAGGCTCCGAACCTTTGTAATAAGTTTGCCCCTTAATTTCAATGCCTTTTTCAAAAGATTTTTTCGCATTATCCCAAGCCCCTCCAGCATTAGATTGAAACATAGCCATTAAAACACCCGAAGTAGTAACTCCTACTAATAAGCCACCTAATACATCGGCTCCAAAGGCAAAACCTACTATACAAGGTACTATTAGAGCTAATAAACCAGGCGCTACCATTTGACGAATAGCAGCAGTAGTAGCAATACTTACACAACTTTCATAATCAGGTTCCACTCCCTCTTTTCCTTCTAATAATCCTTTAATTTCTCGGAATTGCCTGCGTACCTCCTCCACCATGGCATTCGCAGCTCTACCTACAGCACTTATTGCCAAAGAAGAAAAAACAAAAGGAATCACACTTCCTAGCATTAAGCCGGCTAAAATACGAGACTTTGAAACATCAATAGATTGAAGGTCTGTAGTTTCCATGTAAGCAGCAAAAAGAGCTAAGGCTGTAAGCGCAGCAGAAGCTATCGCAAAGCCCTTTCCAATAGCAGCAGTAGTATTGCCTACAGCATCTAAAATATCCGTTTTTTGGCGCACCTCCTTAGGCAAGCCACTCATTTCTGCAATTCCCCCAGCATTATCAGCAATCGGACCGAATGCGTCTATAGCCAGTTGCATACCTGTGGTTGCCATCATGCCGGAAGCAGCAATTGCAACCCCAAAAAGCCCCGCTGCCATGTAAGAAAAAACAATCCCTCCTGCCAAAACAATGATAGGCAAGGCGGTGGAAATCATACCTACACTTAAACCAGCAATTACATTAGTAGCTGGACCCGTAGTAGATTGATAAACAATACTTTTCACAGGTCCCCTACCCATAGCGCAATAGTGCTCCGTAATTAAGCTAATAAGCATTCCTACCGCTAATCCTATACAAACAGAGCCAAAAACACCCAAAGGAGTAAAATGTTCCCCTTTCAACTCCATGTGAGCAGGAAGAGTTTGAGTGATAAGAAAATAAGAAGCAATAGCAGTAAGAACTATAGCACTAATATTGCCAATATTAAGCGAAATTTGAGGATTGCCCTGCTCCCCCACTTTTACAATAAAAGTACAAAGCAAAGAAAAGATTGTACCAATCGCTGCTACTTGTAAAGGTAATAGGGTAGTGCTCAAAACATTATTACTCACAATCGAAGCACCCAACACCATGGTAGCAAGAATAGTAGCAACAAAAGATCCAAAAAGGTCTGCGCCCATACCAGCTACATCTCCTACATTATCCCCTACATTATCTGCGATAACAGCAGGATTTCTAGGATCATCTTCAGGTATTCCTGCTTCCACTTTACCTACTAAATCAGCTCCTACATCCGCAGCTTTTGT
>JANWXU010000037.1 GCA_025057395.1 Bacteroidia bacterium
GTTAGCCGTAGCCCCACATCTAACAATTACAACCGTAGTAGCGGGCTCACTCGTGCAACCATCTACAATTGCTACTACACTATAAACTCCTGCATTAGCAGTGGTTAAAGGTGAAATTACAGGGTTCTGAATACTTGAGGTGTAGTTATTGGGGCCACTCCAACGGTACACAGCATTTGGAATAGCATTTACACTTAATTGCAAAGAAGCTCCCGGACATTTAGGACCATCATTATTTGCTACCAGCTGAACATTGCTATTACGAACTGTTATACGCAGGCTATCTCGTAAGCTACGTGTACAACCATTAGCATCTGAGACGCTTAGTAAATTATAAGTACTACTTCGATTAACAGTCACGGTTGTATTTAACGTGAAAGGCGAAGGGCTATTAGCAGTACCAAAAGTAAGCACATCTGAAGCTCCACCATTAATGTTATAAGTAACATTCCAGGGTCCTCTACCCTCTAATTCTAATATAAAAGGAGCCTGACCATTACTGCAAATTGTTGCACTGCGAGTAACAAAACGAGCATTAATAGGACGTATCACCACCTCCAGAGAAGCAAGCGGACTAGGACAATCATTCACAACTGCAAACACTCGGTAAGTACCACTAGCACTTGTGGTAATATTTGCTACTGCTAAACTTGGTGAATTAGTAACGCGGCTGAAACCATTAGGACCCTGCCAGTTATAAGTAGCCCCATTCAAGGGAGTAGCATTCAACAAAAGCGGTTGCCCTTCACAAACAGGTGCATTGCCAGTAAGAGTAAGATTTCTAGGATTAGGGTTTACAACAACTGTAGTAGTTTGAACATTAGAGGAGCAATTACCTATGAAAGCTATTACGCTATAGGTACCACTAGCAGTTGCACTAACGTTCTCAAGAATTGGATTTTGTAAAGTACTACTAAACCCTCCAGGGCCACTCCAACTATAAGTAGCTCCTACAAAGGAAGAAGTTGTAAGCTGAAGGGTAGAACCTTCGCAAAGGGGACCATTGTTACCAGCAACACTTAGCTCAGGACGCGGAGTAACTACAAGAGTGAAAGTGGCAACCGGCGAAAAACAATTACCAATTGCTGTTTGTAAAGAATAAGTACCACTTGCTTGGGTAGTAACTCCAACAATCCGCGGATTTTGCAAAGTACTAGTAAAACCATTAGGACCGCTCCAACGATAAACAGTACCTGGCTCACCCGGCGCAGTATTTAGCTGAAGGTTCTGTCCTGCACAAATATCTCTAGAAGCCGTAATTGTAGGCAAAGTAGGGGGCGTAATGACTGATACATTCACAGTAGAAACTGCTGAAGTACAATTACCAAGTTGCGCTATTACACTGTAGGTACCTGCAAAAGAAAGATCTGCATTAATACGAATCAATTGCCTATCTACAGTAGTAAAACCTACGGGGCCCTGCCAAAAGTAGAAAGCTCCTGGAACTTCACTAGCAGTAAGTTGTAATATTCCTCCTAAGCAAACTGGTGAATTACTCGTAATTTGAGGGGCATTAGGAGTGGGTTCCACTACTACTTCAGTAGTAGCAGTTACAGGCTCACAACCCGGAACTAATACAGTTAGGGAGTAAACCCCACTATTACGTGCTGTAATCACAGGATTTAAAAGCGTAGAACTAAAACCCCCAGGACCTGACCAACGATATGTGGCTGCAGGCGAAGGCTGAGCCGTAAGGCTAAGCTGCCGCCCCTGACAAACAGGGGAATTACTCGTAGGAAATGGCTCTAAGGGAGGCTCATTTACCGTTACTTCAAAACTACGGCTTACAGGCGAACAGCCTGGAACTGTTAGATTTAGAGTGTATATACCACTCAAAAAACTAAAGGCATTAGGAAATGTAGGTCTAGGTTCTGAAGGAAATATTGGTAAAGGTCCTACCCAATCATATATCGCTCCAGGAATATCCGGAGCAGTAAACCGAAGAGTTTGCCCCTCACAAATAGGGCTGTTCGTTTGCACTTCAAAAACAGGCAAACGATTTACCCTTGCCTCTACTGTACTTGATACTTGACCCGTGCAACCTGCTTGGGTTACAGTAACTGTATATATTCCACTACGTGCAACTGTTGCATTGCTAATAGTAATATTTTGTCCGGTAGCACTAAAATTATTAGGTCCACTCCAAGTGTAGGTAGCTTGACTAGGCCCCTGGGCTATTAAAAGCAAAGGACTACCTTCACAAATTGGAGCATTAGTAACAGGCAGAGGATCTTGGGGTGGATTGCCTACTACTACTGTAGTCTGACCTGTTACTGGAGTACAACCCGGGCTGCTTACTGTTAAAGTATAAACACCTGAATTTACAGTGGTTACATTGTTAAGGATAGGATTTAGAGTTGCAGCACTGAACCCTGCGGGTCCTAGCCAGGTATAGGTAACCCCAGTAGGCGAAGGTGTTGCTGTTAACTGAAGTACTCCACCCCTACACAAAGGCCCATTATTACGAGGATTAGGGGCCACAGGCTGCGGACTCACTACTACATTAGTAGTCAATACAACTGGTTGGCAACCATTTACAATAACCTCCAGGGTATATACACCCGCATTACGAGTAGTAACTCCTGAGATACTAGCATTCTGGCCAGTAGAAACATAATTATTGGGTCCACTCCAGCGATAAAGAGCATTGGTAATAGTACCCGCAGTTAAACGAAGGGTACCACCACTACAAATAGGAGAATTACTTGCAATTGTTGGAATTCCTGAAATCCTGTTTATAGTAACATTTACTGTTCCACTTTGGCTACCGCAGCCCGGTACGCTTACAGTTACAGAATAAGTACCGGCATTACTACTAGTTACTCCTACCAAACTGGGATTTTGAAGTGTTGAAGTAAAACCAGCGGGACCACTCCACTGATAAGTCGCATTAATAGAAGTACGAGCTGTTAAAAATAAGCTACTACCTTCGCAAATAGGAGAGTTAGAAGTGGGAGAAGGAGGAAGAGCAGGAGTATTTACTGTGACAATCGTACTTGCAAAAGCGGGAGGACAGGCAGGCACCGTCACAGCTAAGCTATAAGTTCCTGTAGCTGCAGTAGTAACCGAAAAAATGCGAGGAGTACGCTCCGTGGAAGAAAAACCATTGGGCCCGCTCCATCGGTAAGTAGCTCCTAAGTATTCTCTGGCACTAAGTTCTAGGCTAGCTCCTACACACACCGGAGAATTGGTTTGGGGCGCAGGTACTGGTACTTCATTTATCACTACTATACCCGTACTTCCGCTCAAAGGTGGGCAACCTGGTACAGTAACGGTAACCGCATAGTCTCCTGCATTAGCGGTAGTAGCATTGCTAATCATAGGGTTAGCCTCTGTAGAAGAAAAGCCGTTGGGTCCACTCCAAAGGTAGGTAGCATTTGCAGAAGGGGTTAATGAAAAACGTAAGACTCCCCCCGAACATACAGGACTATTTACTCTTGGCATAGGCTCTCTAGGAGGTGTAGAAACTTGTACATTTATGGTCTTTGTAACTGTAGGACAGCCTGGCACAGTAACATCAACCTGGTAACTACCCGCTGCTACAGTACTTACATTTTCTATAAAAGGAGAAACCAAAGTAGAGCTGAAGTTATTGGGACCACTCCAAAGGTAACTAGCACCAGGATAGGCAGTAGCTGTTAAGAACAAAGTATTCCCTAAACACACTGGAGTAGTGCCTTCCACTATGGGGTTGGGCACAGCATTTACTACCACTACGAAAGGTGTAGTTTGTTGCGGACACCCTGGAATAGCAGTTACTAAAGTATAAATTCCACTATTAGCTGTAGTAACATTATTTACCAGAAGGGGATTTTGATTAAAAGTGGTTCCCCCGGGAAAAACCCATGTGTATTGCGCTCCTGCTATAGCCTCAACAGAAAAAGTAAGAAAACGTCCTTCACAAACAGGACTATTAGTAACAATACGAGGGGTAGGAGGAAGCGAATTAACAACCACTTCAGTAGTAGCTATCAACTCTCCACAACCAGCTAAACTTACAATAAGCGTATATATGCCACTATTAGCAGGCGTTGCAACGATACTAGGAGGATTTTGTTGATTACTGGTATATCCATTAGGTCCACGCCAATGGTAACTAGCACCCGCAACAAAATTAGAAGATAAGGTTAAAACTGAACCATTACATACAGGACTATTACTCCTAGGGTTAAGATTAGGCTTAGGATTTACCACTACTATCGTACTTCCTACCTGCTGAGGACAACCCGGACGTGATACAGTAACCAAATAAGTGCCCGTATTGAGCGTAGTAGCATTATTAATAACCGGGTTTTGCTCTGTAGAAGTAAATCCATTAGGACCTACCCATAAGTAGCTAGCCCTTGCAATATTAGCTGCTTGTAATACTAAGGTATTGCCCTCGCATACGGGTGTATTGCTACTTGGGTTGGGAGGTGGAACAGGACTATTTACCACTACAGTTGTAAAAGCAGAAACAGGAGGACAATTGGGTGTAGTAACACGCACAGTATATTGGCCTGCATCATTAGTCGTAATATTAGGGCGCGAAGGATTAGGAATATTAGCACTAAAACCATTAGGACCAAACCATAAATAAGTAGCCCCTGGAATAGGGTCTACACTGAGATTTAATATACTACCCTCACATAGAGGTGTTAGTGGACCAAAATTAATAGTAGGCAAGGGGTTTATGGTAACAGTAGTATTTCCTATAGCAGGCGTACAGCCGGGTATACTTACCTGCACTTGATAAGTACCGCTATTAGCCGCAGTAGCATTAAAAATAGATGGATTTCTAAGCGTAGAATTAAAACCATTAGGGCCAGTCCAAAGGTAGGTAGCCCCTGGGGTCTCTGTAGCATTGAGCTGCAAAGTACCTCCCTGGCAAAAAGGGGAATTGTTTGTTGGGTTAGGAACCAAAGGAGGAGCATTAACTCGGACTACTGTGCTATATCTAGCCTGCCCACAACCTGGTATAGTTACTGTAAGAAAATAAGTACCTCCATTGCCTAAGGAAGCATTATTGATATTAGGACTCGGTAAAGAACTTGTAAAACCAGCTGGCCCTGACCATAAGTAAGAGCCTCCAGCTACCAAAGAAGCACTTAAGCTAATAATTCCGCCCTGACAAACAGGAGAATTTGAACCTACCGTAACACTAGCACTCGCATTAATAACTGCCAGGGTGGTTCTCTGGACTGGAGGACAGCCTGGTGTAGTCATTGTAAGTGTATACTCGCCAGCATTAAGAGTAGTAGTATTTATGATGACAGGATTTGCCTGGGTAGAAGAAAAACCAGCGGGCCCTATCCAATTATAATTTACATTTTGTCCGGCAGGTGCCAATAAAGAAAGCGTTTGCCCAGCACAAATAGGGGAGCTATTTACTGCATTTCCTGTTGGCGGTCCTTCTGTAACTCGCACAGTAGTAGTAGCTGAAGTACTTCTACAACCTGGTACCGAGAGAGTTACTGTATATACCCCACTAGCTGCTGTAGTAACGTTAGGAATGCTAGGATTTTGCTGCGTAGAAGAAAAACCAGGACCGCCCCAACTATAAAAAGTACCTGGGCTACCATTAACACTTAAATTAAGAGTAGAACCTGCACAAATAGGACTATTGCTAATAGGCAAAGGTACTACAGGAGGAGCATTCACAATAACATTTGCAGAAACACTACTAGGCGGGCAACCTGGTACAGAAACAATTAGCTCATATTGTCCACTATTTAGAAGAGTTGCATTTTCTATAGTAGGAGCCGCTACGTTAGAAGTAAAATTATTGGGTCCGCTCCAGTTGTAGGAAGCTCCTCTTATTTCTTCAGTTACTAAAGTAATTCTATCTCCCACACAAACAGGGCTATTACTTCGAATGGTGGCAGCCGCCCCATCATTTACCACTACCTCTACAGAAGCCTCCACCGGAGGACAGTTTCTATTCTGTACTGTTAAAACATAAATACCGCTTCTATTAGTAGTAACTCCACTTAAAACAGGATTCTGCATGGTAGAACTAAATCCGTTAGGACCGCTCCAATTATATCTAGCCCCCGGAATAGTACTTGCCGTTAGTAACAATACACTTCCTGCACAAACCGGACTATTACTTCCTACCGCTACACTCGCAGCAGCATTTACTTCTACTGTAGTAGTTGAAGGGGGCAAGGCACCACAACCAGGTATTACCACGTTTAAAGTATACACTCCAGCTGCGGCTGTAGTTGCAGAAAAAATTTGTACTATACGACTTGTAGAAGCAAAGCCATTAGGACCGCTCCATTGATACTGAGCATTGCCGATATCCGTTGGCGTTAAGGCAAGGGTTCCCCCCTCACAAACAGGAGAATTAGAAATAATATTAACATTTCCTGTGAAAGCCTGAGTAACAGTTACCAGGCGTGAAACAGCATATTCACAGCCTTGAAAAGTACCAGTATAGCGAATCATATGAGTACCTACTCCAGCATTAGCGGGTGTGAATATATTTCCGCTTATGCCTACACCTTCAAAACGCCCCCCCGCCGGCGTACCGCTTAAAGTAACAGGCGCATTGTTGATACAATAGATATCACTTAAATTATTGATATTAGGCACAATAGGTAAGCCCACTGTAATTGTAGCAGTAGTACTATAAGTGCAAGCCCCCTGCCGCCCTTCATAAACAATAGTGTGATTTCCTTGACCCGCATCAGCAGGAGTAAATACGGAACCATTTATGCCGGGTCCTCGAAAGGTTCCGCCAGTTGGGGTTCCCGTTAACACTATAGAACCACTATTAACACATACGGAGCTCGGCAAGCCAGTAATTCTAGGACTAGGTCTAGAGTTTACTACTACATTAGCAAATTCTGAAACTTGCGAGCAAGTGCCCGAGCCTGGCGAAACTTCTACTACATATGTACCAGAAAAAGCAGGTGTAGCATTAGGAATAGTAATACTTTTAGTAGTGGCTGTAAAGCCTGCTGGTCCACGCCATCTGTAAGTTGCTCCTAGTACATCAGACGCAGTTAAAAAAAGTGTTTCTCCCTCACAAATAGGACTATTTGTACTGACAGAAACTACAGTTTTAGGAATAATCGTTACACTTGCTATGCTATTTATTTCCGGGCAACCGGGCACTGTTACTGTCACAGAGTAATTGCCACTTGCAGCAATATTGACGTTCTGAATTGATGGATTCTGTTGTGTAGAAGTAAAGCCATTAGGTCCTGCCCAGCGGTAAGTAGCTCCTGAAACATTTGTTGCCGATAATCTTAAAATTTCACCATCACAAACAGGGCTATTACTACTTGCTATAACATCAGGTCTAGGAATAATTTCTACATTTGTAGTTTTCGATACGGGAGGACAGCCCGGCTTAGTTACTGTAACCGTATAAACTCCAGCATTGAGTAGTGTGGTAGTCTGTATAAACGGTCTTTGAAAGGGACTAATAAATCCATTAGGACCTTGCCATTCGTAGGTAGCACCCGGAATAGGAGCAGCTGTGAGATTAAGTATACTACCCTCACACACAGGCGCATCCGAACTTGGATTAGGGTCCGGCGCACTAGTGATTTCTACCTGAAAAGTCTTTGTAACTTGACCACCACAGGAGCCGTTAGAAGAAGCAGTAAAAATAGTTAGAGTGTAAGTTCCAGCCCAAGATGCATCGTTTACCGTCCTTTCTAATACAAAAGGGCCCTGCCGGCTAAATTCAAAAAGACCATTGGGCCCTTGCCAAATATAAAACTCACCATCAGGAAAAGCATTCGCCGTTAGCCGAAGTACTCCCCCGATACAAACAGGACTATTTGTACTTCCTGGATTATCACATGGCTGAGCAATTAAACAGAGAGGTGAATTCGCTCCTATCAACCCTAAAATGATGAGGAACAAAACTAGCAAGGTATTTAGCCTGCCATTGCGTAGCATTCTCATATTTTCTCTTAAAAATAAATTAGTTCTGAGCTTACTAATTGTAGTTTTGCAAGCTTAAGTTACAAAATTATTGTTTTGTCAATTAACGCTTATATAAAAGATTTAGCCATTCTACTTAAATCTGCAGTTATTTGTTATAATCTTCTAAATAAGATAATAAATATAAAAATATAGCTCACCATTTATGTTTTGCTAATTTTGCTAAACCCTTCATAAATTTCAACCACAGGATTCAGAATTTAAATTATCTTTGAGTAGTTTGTCAGAGCTTAACTTTTATTTGTTTTGAATGTTTCCTATTAAAGATACTATCCCCGCGCGCTCCTTTCCAATCATTAATTGGTGCATTATTGCTTTCAATAGTATTATTTTTGCATTCCAACTCACCTTGAACGAAACTGAACTACAGACTTTGTTCTATGTCTTTGGTCTGGTTCCTGCGCGCTATTCTCATCTAGAATGGGCAGATATGGTTGGGCTACGTGCAAACGACTATTGGCCTTTTATTACTAATACCTTTCTGCATGGCGGTTGGGCGCACTTTCTAGGCAACATGTGGACTCTCTACATTTTTGGAGATAATGTAGAAGACAGGATGGGAAAAGCACGCTACCTTATTTTTTACCTGCTATGTGGCTTAGCAGCAAGTTTTACTCATTACTGGGTCAATATTGATTCCACGGTACCAGCAATTGGGGCTTCGGGTGCCATATCTGGTGTAATGGCTGCCTATATGTTTCTTTTCCCTAAAAGTCAAATCATCTTTTTCTTTCCTATCTTATTTATACCTTATTTTATAGAACTTTCTGCTTTTTTCTATATCGGAGTCTGGTTTGTAGGTCAATTTATAAGTGGTACTTTCGATGCTTTATTTGATAACCAAGCTACGGGTATTGCTTTCTGGGCACATATCGGTGGCTTTTTAGCAGGTGCAATTCTTTTTAGTTTTTTTATTACACCCTCACCACGTAAAATGTATGAAGATGAATTTAATAGACGCTATTTTGAATACTACTAATAATCTTTGCCAAAACAGTTTAGGAGACCCCTTATCTTTACTTTGGTTATTTTTTATATTCCTTTCTTTGCAGCCTGTTATTCGACAAAGGCTTATTGAATCTTTACGGCAAAGACTTATTAATAAAATTGAAAAGGAGCGTAATTCACGAGTAATTTTAATAGTACACCGGCAGGAATCTATGAGCCTACTAGGCTTTCCTATTCTCAAATATATTAGCATGGAAGACTCCGAAGAAGTATTACGTGCTCTAGAGGCTACCGAGCCCGAAAAAGATATAGATCTTGTACTGCATACTCCGGGAGGACTAGTTTTAGCCTCCTTGCAAATTGCACGAGCTATTCAAAACCGAAAGGGAAAAGTACGTGTGATTATTCCACACTATGCTATGAGCGGTGGTACTTTAATTGCCCTGGCTGCTGATGAAATCATTATGAGCCCTAACGCCGTTCTAGGACCGGTAGATCCCCAACTTGGAGAATATCCTGCTGCCGCACTAAAAAATTTGCTTACCAAAAAGGATATCAATGAAATAGAAGATAAAACTCTTATTTATGCCGATATTGCTGAAAAAGCTATCAGTCAAATGCAAGACGCTGTATATGAAATTTTAAGCAAAAATTATCCTGAAGAAAAAGCACGAGAACTTTCTCACCTTCTCACCGAAGGTAAATGGACGCACGATTACCCAATTACAGCCAGTAAAGCAACAGAACTAGGAATAAATGTCCAAACCGATATGCCTAAAATTTTTATGGAATTAATGAGTTTATATAAGCAGCCACTTTTACAAAGGACTAAAACCGTAGACTACTTACAAGAAAGAGCTTTTTGAAATTAACAAATAAAAAATTATCCCTCTTCTCTAAATCAATGAATTAGTAGTTAGCTTCTGACGGCTACAATCGCTAATGTCCCATTATTGATCAATAAAACTTTGGTATTCTTAGTATACCTAACCCCTAAAAATCAAATTATCCTTTATTTTTATTTTGAGTTTTCTATTTTTTGCAACCGTTTATAAATTTATAAGTTTTTTTTAATGCACCACAATCCGTGCTTCTTGTAAAACTCTACCCGAATTAGAAACTACCTTTAAAACGTAAGTACCTGGCTTGCTATTATTCAGAGTTACTTCTTCCTCTAACTCATTATTAGCTTCTATACGCTTGGTGTACACCACATTAGCTTTTGAGTCATAAATAGTAACTGTAACTGCAAGCTTAAGGCCACTAATAGAAAGACGAAATTGACCATTATTGGGATTAGGATAAATAGTAAGTTCAGGAGCTGGAATTTCACTTTCAGGCAAAGGAGGCTTGTAATTATAACTTTCGGAAATAGCGCTGCAGCCATATAAATCTGTAATTCGCACTGTATATTGCCCTGCTTTATCTGCCTTTATTCTACGTGTATTACTGTTACTAATAGGAATATTATTACAAAACCACTCATAGCTGCTAGCCGGACTAGATATTAAAGTATCTTGACTCTGCGAAATTGTGGGCTTAGTAGGCCCTTGGACGGATTGTACAATAATAGGGCCCAACTTACAAATGCAAGCCTCTTTTTGCACCTCTACACTATAAGAACCCGCCTCTTTTACTGAAATAACACGGCTCGTTTCGCCGGTAGACCATTTAAAGCTAGCAAACTGAGCCCCTGCATCCAGCTCCAGTACTTGACCAGGACATAAAGTAGTACTTCCTTTAACCTCTATAGAAGGCACCTTAACATTAGGAACACTTGCCTTTTGACTAGCAGAACAACCATTAGCGTCCTTCACAGTAAGAGTAAATTCACCACCACTTAGTTTTTCTATACTAGAAGAGGTAGCTCCATTAGACCAGATGTATTGGTAGGGAGCAGTACCCCCATTCACTAGTGCCATTATTTGACCATCTTCGCCACAACAGGGAGTACGAACTTGCAATTGTACACTTATAGGTTGCGGAGCTTTAACTACATAAGCAGCTTGTGCCATGCAACTATTAGCATCCGTTACAGTTAAGGAAAAAGTACCGGCACCTATATTTAGTAAGGTTTCTTCATTTGCACCAGTAGACCAGCGGTAACTAAAAGGAGGTACACCACCTTTTACAACTGCCTTAATTTTTCCATCCTTGCTATTAACACAACGCGGAGACTCAGCCTCAAATTCAATTTCAATTTTTTCAGGTATTTTAATATTTATTTTATCAGTAGCAACACAACCATTAGCATCTGTTACAGTAACAGTATATTCGCCGCTACTAAGGCCTGTTAATTGTTTCGTGGTAGCTCCATTGCTCCATCGATATGAATAGGGCTGCATCCCTCCAATAGCAGATACCTCAATAGAAGCTGCCTCCTGACCTGCACATTTGGGAGTATTGGCTACTATAGTAAGAGTTACACTTGCCGGCTGTGAAAGTGTAACAGTTTTTTTCAAAGTACAACCATTTTTATCAGTAACAATTACAATATACTCACCCGCCTCTAAGTTTTCATTAGAAGCCCCCCAAACATTATTAGACCAGCTATAAGTGTATGGAGGAGTGCCTCCCGAAGCTTTAGCTAGAATACTTCCATCTTTTTTCTTACCACAGCTAGGTTGCTTGTTTATAAAATCAATACTTAATGGTGCGGGCGCAAGAAGATTTACTTTAACTTGAGTAGTGCAGCCCTTCGAATCAGTTACAATTACAGAATAATTACCAGCAGCTAAATTAGTAAGGGAGGGTTCTTTAGGATTATGTGCCCACTGATAGCTATAGGGCGGTGTTCCACCCTGCACATCAATTTTAATTTCGCCGTCATTTTTATCTGCGCAAGAAGGAGGTCTTGTAATAGCAGTGGCACTAAAAGGTATAGGAGAAGGTAAGGTGAGACTACTTTGGGCTTGGCACCCCTTAGCATCTATTACGGTCACAGTATAAGTACCAGGTTCTATATCTTTAATGGTAGGCGTATTAGCCCCATTAGACCAAATGTACCGATAGGGCGCTACCCCTCCTTTTACTTCAACGCTCAAACTATTTTCGTGCTTTTGCCCGGAGCAAACAGCACTTTGAATCTTGGGCGTTAGAACTATTTGATTAGCAGCTACAATTATAGCACTTGCCTTTACCTGGCATCCTCTTTTATCGGTTACGGTAAGGAGTAGCTCGCCCGGCGCAATATTTTTAATAATAGGTCCCTCTTTGCCATTAGACCAAATGTAAGTATAAGGGGGTTGCCCGCCCGAAACCTTAGCTTCTACCCACCCCGATTCTTCAGGTTTACAGCCCGGCTGCGTAACATTAAGCGTGACGTTAAGTACAGGGGGGGCCAATAAACTAATTTTATCTTTGGCTTGGCATCCATTTTTATCTGTTACTACAAGGGTATATTCACCAGAAGGCACAGAATTTAACTCAGGACTTGTTGCCTGAGTAGACCAAAAGTAACTAAAAGGCGGCTGACCACCACTTATTGTAGGCTTAATAGAAGTAACCAAAGTATATGTACCACTAGCGCAAACCCATTCCCCAACATTCAATTTTACAGAAAACGGAATAGCAGCCTTTACTTGCGCTTTAGCTTCAGCAATACAACCTTTGGCATCCGTCACTTTAACAAAATATTCTCCTGGCGCCAAAGACCCTTGTTTAGCAGCTTTGGCACCATTAGACCACTCAAATGAAAAAGGTTCTTTTCCGCCCTTAACAATAGCTTCTATACTACCATCATTATAACCAGCACAAGTTTGGGGCGTAGAAATTAAATCTAATTCAATATTACTTTCACTCTTAAGTACCACCTCTTTTTGAGCCTGACAACCTCGCAAATCAGTAACTTCTATTCTATAAGTACCCTCTTTTAAGTTTGTAAGCATAGGCTGGTCTTTCACGCCATTAGACCATACATAAGAAAAAGGTGCCTGCCCTCCTTCTACAATTACTTTTATCTCCCCATCCATACTTTTTGCACAGGTAGGCATCCGCGTTTGTAACTTTAGAACCAAAGGTGGCGGTGCCTTAATTTCAGTACTTGTACTTACTTGGCAGCCATTTGCGTCTATTACAGTAAGGGAATAAGCACCTGGCGCAATATCTCTTATTTCTGCGGCATTAGAGCCATTGGACCATTTGTACGTAAAAGGAGGAGTACCATTGTTTATTTGCACTGTAATTTTTGCTCCTCTTCCAGGGCCGCAGCCCGCTTCTGTAGCAATAAGATTTAATTCTATGGGAGAAACCCTAGAAATTTTAATTTTTTCACTTATCTGACAACCATTTGCATCAAAAATAGTGAGAGTATGTTCACCTGCTGCTAGCTCTACTTCCGGCTTATTTTGTCCATTAGACCAACGATAAGTGTAGGGAGATTGACCACCTGTTACAGTAGTGCTAACTCTTCCTTCACTCTTCCCTTGCCCCTCTGCACAAGGAGGGAGAGTGGAAATAAATTTTACTTTTAATGGTGCTGGAAAAGTAAGATGGGTTGTGAAACTTTGCGTACACCCAACGGCATCCGTTACAACAAGCGAATAAGAGCCTTCTTTAACATTTTGTAGAGTAGAAGTATTTTCGCCCGTAGACCAAGCATAAGTATAGGGAGGCTTACCTCCACTAACCTTTGCCTCTAAAAAAGCAACGGCATCTGCAGTATTACACTTAGGAAGTTTAGTTTCTATACCTACTACCATAGCAGCCGGCGCAACCAATTTTACTTGAGCTTGTGCAGTACATTGCTTGCTATCTATTACTACTAGGCTATATTCTCCTACCGCTAAATTAGAAAGCTCAGCTTCCTTGGCCCCTATATTCCATTTGTAGGTATAAGGGGCAACACCGCCACTTACTTTAGCACGAATACTTCCATCTCGGAAATTGGGACAACGAGGGGGGGTACTCTCTAGCTCAACCATAAGAGGAGAGGGAGAATGTAATATTACCTCTTGCCTAGTAGCACAACCCTTGGCATCCGTAACTGTGACGCTATACGAACCTGCACCTATATTTTCTAAGTATGACGTAGTAGCACCTGTAGACCAAGTATATGCGTAGGGAGCTACTCCCTTAGATACACTTAGAGTAACTTTGCCGTCTTTTTTATCACTACAAGAAGGGTCCTTGCCGCTAACTGTTACTTCTGGAAACTCAGGCGGTAAGATTGTTGCCTCAGCTCTTGCCTTACAGCCTTTGGCGTCTGTTACTGTAACAGCATAAGTACCTGAAGCTAAATCTTGAAGCTCTCTAGTAGTAGCTCCTGTAGACCATTGTTGTGAAAATGGTGGAGTACCCCCTTCAGGAATAACAATCAGCTTACCATCCTTTGCCCCTGTTCGACAATTAGGTTGAATTACTTCTATTTTAGCTGAAAAAGGCGTAGGAGAAGCTATGCTAAAATTAGCAGTACCAGTGCAACCATTAGCATCCGTTACAATAACCTTATAATTACCTGGAGCAGCTCCTACAAGAAGGGGGTCAGCCTTTCCATTTGACCAAGTATATCGATAGGGAGGGAATCCGCCTTTTACTTTGAGTTCAATCTTACCATCATCAGAACCTAAACAGCTAGGTGGCACTATTACCCCTTCAATTGAAATAGGTGTAGGTGCACTTAACGTAGTACTTGCTTTTTCACTACAACCATTTTTATCTGTAACTACTAAGCTGTAATTTCCTTCAGCCATATCTATCAATTCAGGAGTAGTACTGCCATTCGACCATCGATAAGCATAAGGCGGAGTACCACCACTCACAGCAGAAATAAGTTTACCGTCTTTGCGATCACTACAAGTAGGATGGGTAGTAGAAATTTTTACTACTAGAGGGGGAGGATTTTGCAAAGTTGTAGCAGTTGTAGCCCTACAACCTCGGCTGTCGGTTACAGTAAGGCTATATGTACCGCTACCAACGCCATTTAACTCTGGCACTTTAGCTCCATTAGACCAGATATATGAAACAGGGGGCGCTGCATTTTCCACTTTAGAAGTTATCTTAGAGTCATTGGATATAGCACATTTAGATGGAACAGCAGTGAGAGTTACTGTAATTTGTGGAGCCCCTAATATATCAACATTCGCAACAGACTGACACTGGTTAGCATCTGTAACAGTTAAAGAATAACTACCTGCTTGTAAATTAGTTACATCCTTAGTTGTAGCACCATTAGACCACAGATAAGTGTAAGGAGGAGTACCACCACTAACAGTAGCAATTATTTGCCCTTGATTAGGCAAATTACAAGTAGGATGCTGTGCTTGTAACTTAATTTGGATAGGGGGGGGGGCTACCAAAGTCGCCTGTCCACTAGCATTACAGCCCTTATTATCCAAAACAGTAACAGAATAAGTACCTGCACCTAGTTTTTCAATATTCTGGCTAACAGCACCATTACTCCAAGAAAACCGGAAAGGACCTGAACCACCTATTATTTTCAGGCTAATACGTCCTTCTTTTCTTTCTGGACAAGGAGGATTTTGAGTTACAAACTCTAAGTTGATAGGTGGCGGCGCCGCAAGGGTAGTTTTCAGCGTTATTTCGCATTTTTTTGCATCAGTTACCGTAACTGTATACTCACCTGTGCGAATATCATTGAGTACAGCTACACTAGCACCCGTAGACCAACTGTAAGTGTAAGGAGGAGTACCACCACTTACTTGAACTTCCAAACGTCCATCACTAGTATGAGTACAACTAGGTTGCACTTCTTTTATATTAGCTTTTAAGGGAGGAGGCGCAGTAAGAACTACTTTTTGAGTAGTACTACAACCCTTGGCGTCTATAACCATAAGAGTATAACTCCCACCACCCAAGTTTTCTAGTTTGGAGGTATTCCTGCCATCTGCCCAGCGGTAAGTGTAAGGGGGATTGCCACCACTTACTGTAGCTTCTAACTTCCCATTTTCCAAGTTACTGCAGCTAGGATGGGTAGTTGTAATAGCCAAATTGATAGCTGCACTTTGCTTGATGGTAGCTTTTTCAGTGGCTGTACACTTACGGCTATCCGTTACAGTAACAGCATAAGTACCTGCAGAAAGATTAGTAACTTTTTCGCCTATCTTACCATTAGACCACTCAAAAGTATAAGGAGGAGTACCACCCTGGGCTATAGCGGTAATTTCTCCTTCATTAGGTCCACAAAAGGCATCTTTAGTATGCATTTGAATTTTAATTTCTCCCGCAGGAGGAGAAGCAATTGTTACAGTTTGAGTTTGTTGGCATTTATTAGCATCAGTTACAGTTACCTTGTATTCACCAGCTGGTAAATTTTCAAGCCATAAATTACCAGCACTTAAAGGTGCACCACTCTTAGGCCCCGTAAAGCTCCATTGATAAGGGGGAGTTCCATTTTTCACTTCTCCTGTAATATTACCATTAGCCAAACCTGCACAGCTCACAGGGGTAGCTTTTAGACTTAATATCATTGCCGGAGGTTGCTTTATTGTAACCTCGTATTTAGCTACGCAACCATTAGCGTCTGTAATATTGGCAACATAGCTACCTGCAGGTAAGTTATGTAGTGTAGAAGTAGTAGCACCATTGGACCATTTATAAGAATAAGGAGCAGTGCCCCCACTTACACTTAAAGATATACTTCCTGTACTTGCACCAGCGCACATTATATCTTGCTGAGTATGGGTAGCAGTGATGGGGGAAGGAGCATTTAGAACGGCACTAGCAGTTGCAGTACAGCCATTAGCATCTTGTACTGTGAGAGTATAACTACCGGCCTTCAGCTGCTGAATATCTTTTTCTTTAGAACCATTCGACCAACTATAACTATACAAACCTGTTCCACCAGTTACTGTTGCCCAAATAGCACCATCATTTAAATTCGCACAAGCAGGGTTTTTAGTCTTCAAATTAATTTGAATTGGAGTATTTCCCTTAAGGGAAATAGTAGTAGTAACGCGGCAACCATATGAATCAATAATTGTACATTCATAATTTCCTTGGCTAAGATTAGAAAGTACCCTACCTTGCCTTCCATCAGCCCACTGGTAAGTGTAAGGAGGCTTACCCCCTGTAGCATTTATCTCTATACGACCATTATTTTGCTCTGCACAACTTACCGCTGTAGTAATAGGTTGTGCTTGAAGGGGAGGGGGGTCTATCAAAGTAACACTCCCTGTAGTTTTACAGCCGTTAGCATCATAAACTGTAATAGTATAAGTTCCAGAACCTAAACGAGTAATTTCAGGTGTAGTCTGTCCATTACTCCATTGATATTTAAAAGGAGCTACCCCTCCCTTTACATTTGCAATTGCAGAGCCATTATTGCTTCCTGAACACAAGGGATCAGTTTTAGTAATCTCTAGACTAAAAGCTGGAGGCTGACTAAGAGAAAAAGAACGACTAAGCGTACAATTATTAGCATCCGTAATAACTACAGTATATTCACCAGCCTTGAGACTCAATAAGTCCTTGCTTGTACTTCCATTTGACCATTGATACCTATAAGGAGTTTTTCCTCCCCTTGGGGAAATTTCAATTTTGCCATCATTGAAGTCGTAGCAACTAGGATTTTGAACTCGTGTATCTATTTGTAACTCCTGGGGTTGGTCTATAATAGCAGCAACACTAGCACTACAACCCCGAGAGTCTGTAACAGTTACTTTGTAATTACCCGGCGGCACATTAAATAAATCTTCCATTGTAGAACCATGTGCCCACTGATAAGTAAAAGGCGGAACCCCGCCGTTGACTTTCACATCTAACTTACCATTATTTGCTCCAAAGCAAGTTACAGGAACGGCATCAATAGCAACCTGCATAGGAGGCTGTACGGTTAAGTTTATACTTGCTGTAGCAGAACAGCCAGTCGCATCAGTCACCGTCACTTGATAAGTCCCAGGGGCAACAGCACTAAGAGTTTTTGTATTTTGACCATTTGACCATTTGTAAGAGAAGGGTGGTGTACCCCCCCCAACATTAACCACGGCCCCTAAATCATTAGCATTACATCCCCCTCCGCTGGCCACTATAGTAACAGCAAGACCTGTTTTAGGCTCATTAACTATATAAGTGGCTTTTTTTTCGAAACCTTCTGAATCACGAATTATGACGGTATATGTTCCTGGTGAAATATTGTTCAAGTCCTTAGTTTTTGCACCATTAGACCATTCAAAAGTATAGGGAGGATAGCCGCCCGAAACAGTTAATACAATTGCTCCATCATTTTTACCTTTACAAGTTACGTCTTTAATTTGAGCCTTTACGGTAATTACGTCTTCAGCCTCAATATGCACCCAATCTCGGAAAGTACACCCTCGAGCATCCTGGATTTCAAAAAGATACCTTCCAGGGGAAAGGTCGCTTATGTGAAAAGAAGTTTTGCCATTTGCCCAACGAATGGTATAAGGTTTTAGTCCTCCCGAAATTTGAAGATAAATACTTCCTCCTTCTTTAGAAGAGGCATTTTTCTTTATTACTCCTACTTGCAGTGGTTCTAGGGGGGGTAACGTCACTTTGGCTGTAGCGCGACTCCCTATGGCATCAGTTACAGTGAGGGAGTAACTACCTGTATCAACATCTTCTAAGTAATATTTTTTAGAGCAGTTTGACCACAATAAATTATAAGGGGGCATACCTCCTGTTACTTCGGCATTAATACGAGCTTTTACTTGACGCACATTGCTACAATCAGGATACTTAAATTGGAAATGAATTTGTACAGGCTTAATAACAACCGAAGAGTCGGAGCGGGCTGCAATAGATTTGGCTATGGCCTGCGAATTTGCCCATTCTAAGCGAAGCAACAAAAAGGGTAAAAAAGCTAAAAAAATAACGAGTCTTCTTTTCGAAAAACGGTTTGGGCTAAAATCAACATTGAAAAAGAAAGATACATTATATTGATCTTTAGGCATATACTCGCTCACTTAAAGCAGTAAAGAAATGATATTGATAATGCTATTAAAAAGAGTAATTGAAATAGTGCTTTCTACAAAATTCGGAAAATGTACGTAACTTTCCTATGCTCTCAGCTACTAATACCTATGTTTCATTAACATTTACCTACCCCTAACTAGGGTTGCTAGTAGATAAACATACATAAAAAGAATAATAAAAAATCAATTTTATACATAGGATTAAGTTCAATTAAATTGCTTATAGTACAATAAAAAATTATATTCGTAAGCCTTTGAGCCAAAGAAAAAAATAACATAGTTTTATTCGAGCAAAAAATATTTTTTAGCATAGTCGACGCCTACTCTTTTACAAAATATTATTTAGTTCCTTAATAATTTGCTTTATGGTAAAATATGTTTCTGCAGAAGAAGCGGTAAGTTGTATTAAATCAGGAGACCGGGTATTTATACAGGGGCAGGCTGCTACGCCTACCCGCCTCATCGAAGCAATGACAGCAAGAGCAGCAGAGCTTCGAGACGTTGAATTAGTACATCTTCACTTGGAGGGAGATTTACCCTTTACCAAGCCAGAATACGCAGATTCCTTCAAGGTAAATGCTTTTTTTATCGGTAGCAATACCCGAGACATGATTGCCGATGGACGGGGTAATTATATTCCTATTTTTTTAAGTGAAATTCCAGCCCTATTTCGTAGGAAAATTTTCCCTCTTGATGTGGCAATGGTGCACGTTTCACCCATTGATAGACATGGATATTGCACACTAGGTACATCCGTGGACGTAACCCTAGCAGCTGTGCAAAGTGCAAGGCACGTGATTGCTCAAGTGAATCCTAATATGCCACGTGCTCATGGAGATGGGATAATTCATCACTCTGCTTTCGATGCGCTAGTGAAGGTCGATGCCCCCTTACCAGAAAGACAATTTGGAGAGGTTTCTTCCGTGAGTCAAACTATAGGTAACTACATTGCAGAATTAGTAGAAGATGGTGCAACCCTACAAATGGGCATTGGACAAATTCCTGACGCTGTACTCAAGCAACTAGGTAATCATAAAAGATTGGGAATTCACACTGAAATGTTTTCAGATGGAATTATTCCATTAGTAGAAAAGGGAGTAATTACAGGCGAAGAAAAAAAGTGGGAGCCCAATAAAATTATTGCAGGTTTTGTATTGGGTACAAAAAAAGTATATGATTTTATTCATGATAATCCTATAGTGGAGCTCCAAGATATTGAAAGTGTAAACGATACTGATATTATTCGCAAAAATGACAAAGTAACTGCAATTAATAGTGCAATCGAAGTAGATATTACCGGACAAGTGGTTTCGGATTCAATTGGATCTTTTATGTTTTCGGGAGTAGGTGGACAAATGGATTTTATTCGTGGAGCCAGTCTTTCAAAGGGGGGCAAACCTATTATTGCTTTGCCTTCAACAACTAGTAAAGGGGAGAGTCGAATTGTGGCTTATTTAAGGCCAGGAGCTGGCGTAGTTACCACGCGCGCACACGTACATTATGTAGTTACAGAATTTGGAGTAGCCTATTTGTATGGAAAAAACCTTCGCCAGCGCGTAAAAGCTATGATTAACATTGCTCACCCTAATCATAGAGCTCAGTTAGAAGAAGAAGCTTATAAAAGGTTTAAAGTACTAGTTTAATAGTTCTCAAAGTTAAAGCAGGGGTCAAACTCACTTCTTGTGAGTTTGACCTTTAGTATTTTATTACTAGCATTTTTTATTGTTTATGAAGCTATAAAACTATTCATTTTGCAGCTCATAGGCTTACTTTACCACCTTGCCAAACCACATTATATAGCCTTCAAGATAAACTAATTCACCTTATCAGTAACAATCATCTTAACTCATTTTTGTTCATTCCATAAAAATTTGTTTGGTAATTTTGTTTAAGCATTCATTTGAGTATTGAGTGAAGATAGATGAAGCAAAAACATATTTTTATGGTCAAAGCAATTTTAGTTATATGCTTAGGTTCACTTTTAAGCCATGTTATTTATGCACAAACAGGTGTAGAACTCTTGCAAAAAATGATAGAAAGTACTCGAAAAATACAAACTTTAAGCTACACTCAATTAAAGTGGGAAAGAATTGAGGGTAAACTCATAGAAGAAAAAATAGAAGTAAAGCTTTGCCGAAAGCCTTTTCAATTATATATAAAAAAACATTACCCTGATGCAGGTGCGGAAGTCTTATATAATGGTCTTCATAATGGCAAAGTTTTGGTGAGTCCCGGCAGTTTTTTGCCTACTTTGAAGCTAGACCCCCATGGCTCACTCATGCGTAAGAACCAGCACCATACTATTTTTGCTTCCGGCTTTGACCAGCTAGCAGATATATTTGCACACCTGGTAAAAAAATACGAAGGCCAGGGGGCTAAGCTTGTAACCTACCAAGGCACAGAAGTTTGGAATGGTAAAAAATTTTACAAAGTACAGCTATATAACCCCGATTTTCGATATCAAACTTATACTATACTGCCTAATGAAAATCTTATTACAATAGCCAAAAAATTTAAACTTAGCGAACACATGATATTAGAATTGAATAAAGATAAAATAGACGACTATTACGATACAAAAGCAGGAGCGCAAATAAAAATACCTATCGATTACGCCCAAAAAGCTATAGTTTTAATTGACCAACAAACCTACCTTCCTCTCTCTATTTCCATTTATGATGATAAGGGACTATATGAAAAATATGAATTTTATAATCTCGTAGTTAATCCGCCCTTTAGTGCGGATACTTTCTCGGAAAAAAATAAAGCTTACAAATTCTAATTTAAGCCCTAAAAATTATTCTTGCGCCTTTTCTATAGTTGTATTAGTTGTATTGGGTAAAGGGTGTCCGTATTTTTTTAGTAATTCTTCGCTAATAAGGCGATATATTTTTTGAAATTGTGGGAATTGTCGCACTAATAATTCTCGATGTTTGAAAAGGGTAGCATAATCGCCACGGCGTGCTGGTCCTGTTTGAGCTTCGTAGGGCGACATATCCTTCCATTTAGCTATCACTTCTTGTACAATAGGGAAAAAAACTTGTAGGTCTACTCCTTTCTGAGATAAGGGCTTTATTATTTCTTCGGCACATGCAGCAAGGTAATTTGTAAAATTCGCTAAGAATACAGCAGCTAAATGCAATTGAAGACGCTCCTGAGTAGTCAACCAATATTGCTTGGGACTAAGAGCTTGTGCAATTGCTCTAATAACTTCCCTAGAAGCGGAAGTTGCCTCTAAAAATAAAGGTATTTTTTTCCAATTCGGCTTACGGTTAGGTGAGAAAGTGTATAGCGGATATATAATACCAACTTTTTTGCCTAAGGGTTCTAATACCTTGAGCGGAATACTTCCTGCCAAATGTATATAGCAAATCCGCGTAGAAGCATAGGGAGCAAGCGTTTTTACTACCTGCGGCAATTGGACATCCCTAACACAAAAAAAAACAAAATCAGCCGCTTGTGTAATTGATAAAAGCCTATCAGTATAGCCAACGTCTTTACCTAAAAGTTGAGCCAATTGAATAGCGCTGCTCATTCTACGAGAAATAACTTGCACAACCGTAAAGCCTCTTTCCTGTAATGCTAGTGCAAGTTGCGTTCCTAAAGCACCTGCTCCAATAATTACACATCGCTTATTTTGAAGATACATATTACTCTTTAGCTTCTCTTTTCCTATTTAATCTTTTAATCAGGGCAATTACAAAGCCCAAAGTAAGAATAAATGTACCTAACCACAAAATATTAATAAAAGGTTTAGAAATAGCTTTAATTGTAATAAAATCTGGCTCAGTAGGCTTTTTTTTCATTACCCGCAAAAGTACACTTCCTGGTTTTCCTTCTTTAGGGGGCACAGCACTTAAAAAAGCAAAACTCATTTCAAGTTCCGGAATATAGCTATCTACACAAATACTTCTTTTATCTTGTTCTATAATTAAAGCCGGAAAAGCCTTGTAATATTTTCCATTTGCCCAAATTTTTAACTTTAAACAAGCTGCTACAGCAGTATTAGAGAATTGTTCACTATTAGGCACGGATCCTACTCCCTCTAATATTATTTTTATATTGCTTACCTCCAAAGTATCTCCTGCAGGGTCTAGCGGAGTATCTGCCACTAACATTTCCCAACTTTCCTGGGGTTTAGCTGGAATACTAGAAACATGAACATAAATATCTTTATTCCAATATACCTTTCTAGCGGGATGAGCAATAATACCCATGCCCTCGCTCATTTCAGCTTCGGGATAGAGTATAAACTTATAATTGGTATCCTTCAAGGAAGTAAATTCTAGTTTATATAATACCCTTTCATTTATCATTTCAGGCTTCAAAATAGCCAGCTGTTGTTCTATAAAGAATTTAAGCTTAGCAAGATCGTATGCTTTTTCCTTTTTCGAATCACGAGTTTGACTTACTTTTTCTAATGGTGCTGACGTTGCTCGAAACATAGAAGCTGGAAATTCTAGCGCATAGTAAAAATCATTTGCATCTTGAAAACCCACTTTAGCAACATCAAATTGCTCATGAAGTATTTTCAAATTTTTGATAGGAGCTTGAGCCTGAATTCTTCCTTGGTATGTTACTCTATAATCTTTAATTATTTTAGGCTGTTTTTGTACCAATAAAACGTTATCTTTTTTACTTTCTTCAGGAAATTGATTTCCTAGCTCCTTAGGATTCCAGTTAATCGAAACTGTATCCTCGTACCCCGAAGAGAAAAGGAAGCCAATAAGCATTAATCCAAAGCCAATATGAGCCAAAGCGCCCCCCGAGTGCTTAATATTAAACTTCTTTTTACGCAGAAGAATGATAATTATCTGACCATTTGCCAAAACCGTAAAAAGCGAACTAAATAGTAACAGCTCATCTGATAGAAGTAAAATACCATTGGTAATGTAGGCAATAATCTTATCCCCCCAAGAAGCAGCGGATTGAATTTCCTCATGAAACTTTGAAGTATACACAAACCTCATTCCACTTATCACTACAAAAGCCATAATAAAAACCGCGGCTATAACTGCCACCAAAAAAGGACGGAAAATAGCATCTGCAAGTGCTTTTTTTTCAATTTTTACCCAGAAAAAAAACTGCCCAATTGCCGAAAAAAGGGCAATTAGAATAGCTAGCCAAACATTCCACTTATAATAAAAAAACTGGATATTCGCAGGAGGGGCAAAATGAGTACCAAAAATTTTGTTAAAAACAGGCAAAGAAGTGACAAGAGAAATTTCTAGAGCAGTAAAACTCAAAATTAACGCTGCCAAAAGTAGAAAAAATTCTTTAGAATACAGAGAAATTTCCTTGCTATCTTGAGGAAAATAACGCCAATGCCAAATTACTAGCAGAATAGTAGCTAGCAAAAAAGCAAAAAGCAATAATAAAAGTTGACCCGAGAGACCTAAATCGGTAAAGCTATGCACTGAACTATCCCCCAAAATGCCACTTCTTGTTAGAAATGTACTATACAGTACTAATATAAAGGTGGATATCACCAAAAATACTCCAGTATGGAAGTTGCTTTTTCCTTTTTGGTACAGCAAAAAAGCATGAACAGCGCCTACTCCCGTTAACCAAGGAACTAAAGAAGCATTTTCTACTGGGTCCCAATTCCAATATCCTCCGAAGTTAAGCGTTTCATAAGCCCAGTATCCACCCATCATAATTCCTACTCCCAATATCATCACCGAAAATAAAAGCCAGGGCCAAGCATTTTTCATCCACTCCACATATTTTCTCTGAAGGCACCCTGCCACAAAAAAAGCAAAGGGTACTATGGTGGAAGCAAAACCCAAAAACAAAGTAGGGGGATGAATTACCATCCAATAATTTTGAAGTAAAGAATTTAGTCCCTTTCCATTAGGGGGAACATAATCAGGATTAACTTGAAAAACGGGTAGGTTGGGATTTACTTCCCTAAGTAAAAGAAAGGGGGTACTTCCAATTTTAATATCTTCAACAGGTAAATAAAATAAAGCAAACCCTAGTGCGACGAAAATCCAAGAAAAAGAAAATACACTAAAAGAAATTTTACTTTGCCTATACCAAATGGAGATTATAACTAAAAATATCAAAAAAAATAAAGCTTCAAAATAATGAAACCAGTGATTTGGATTTTGCAAAAAACCAGTTTGCTCTAATAAAATATTTAATCCTAAAGCTAAAGCACATGTGGAAATGCCTATCAGGGCAAAAGACTGGAAACAAAATCGTGCTCCTTCTCTACGCCCCCAATAAATTGCCAACGCCCAGATGCTAAATAATAGAACAACTAAGATTACTTTGAAGATAGTAGCATTGAGAACTATGCCTAAAAGCATAGAACTTAAAATTACCTCAATTGCAGCTATAGTACCTACTACTCCAGCTTTCCATTCACTCGATACTCTCCAAAGAATCCATACACCTAAAATCGAATGCCAAAACATCCACAATAAAAAACTTCCCTCTTGCCCTTCCCATAAGCATGCAATAACATAATGCAAGGGTAATTCATTAGAAGAATGAGAATAAACGTAATGGTACTGATACTGCTTAGTTAGTATTAGCCCTAATAATGTAATGATAGTAGCTGTTACTGCTATTGCATGTAGCACGAACGTATACTTACCAATACTTCGAAAGCCTTCTGCTCCTTTTTGCCAGAAAATTGAAGTAAAATAAGATATTGCGCAAAGAAGAGCACTAACAAAAGCTAATTCCGTGAAAAAAAAGCCTACCTTACCTGAAAAAATAATTTCCATCTTTTTTCCACTAAATAACTACAAATCTTGAGTAACCGACGAAGCAGGTTTACTGGCATTATCGTTATATTTGGAAGGGCATTTCATTAAAATTTTATTCGCCTTGAATATATTTCCTTCGTAACGTCCACAAACTACCACCTTTTCTGCTTTTTCAAAATTAGCAGGCATAGGATCGGGGTAGTGCACACGAGCTATATTATTGGTACTATCCTGTAGATAAAATTCAAAAATATCCTTTTGTGGATCATAATGAGCTTTCTCCTTCATCACCCACTTTGCTACCACATGCACCTCTTTTTGCATTTTTCGAGCTTGCTCAAAATTAGTGTACTCACTCACCTCGCTAGCAAAATTGACCATCAATACTGCCATCAAAATAGCGATCGCAATAATTCCAATAATACTTAGAGTTTTCATAAACCAAACTTAAAACTATATGAACCATGTAAATTTACAATGGAATATAGTACTATACCTTTACCGCTAAAAAATAACCTTGTTATCTATGCCAAATGTTCCAAGGGTGAATTTAAAAGTGAGTTCTTTTACTTTTTAAAAAATTTTATTCTAAACTTCCCTTCTGAACTTAATTTTGATAAACCCTGCAATACGTCAAATGTTAAAAAAAGCTAAAATTATTGGCCCCCAAATTAAAAGTTGGTTTTATTACCGAACTAGACCCAATAGGAAAATGGTTTTGCTATGGATGTCTTTTTTAATTGTCTTATGCTGCATCATAAGCACTATTATTATTTTTCCTCCTCACTACCCTTTATCTTATTCTTCCACCATTGTGGATTACAACCATCAAGTAATTGCCATCAATTTGAGCAAAGATCAGAAATGGCGCTTACGCTGTAATTTGCAAAACGTACCATCCTACTTTTTAGAGGCATTACTTTATAAAGAAGATAAATATTTTTACTACCATCCCGGTGTTAATCCCTTTGCTGTAGCACGTGCACTTTGGAATAACTTAAAAACTGGTAAGCGTACTTCGGGAGCTTCCACTATTACGATGCAAGTTATACGCTTGCTTCACCCCAAGAAACGTACTTACGCAATTAAAATCCTTGAAATGCTTAGGGCCCTACAACTAGAATTACTCCTTTCTAAAAGGGAAATACTTTCTCTCTACTTGGAGCTTCTACCTTACGGGGGAAATATCGAAGGCGTAGAGGCTGCATCGTGGGCTTATTTTCAAAAACCTTTAAAAGCCCTTAATATAGCCGAGTTAACTACCTTGGTAATTATTCCTAATCAACCTGAAATCCTAAAGCCTACTAGCGCTGGTAACACAAACCGGATCCTTAATCAAAGAAATAAATGGCTTCAAAAGTTAGCTGCAAAAAAAATATTTTCTTCCTCTATGTTGCCTGTGTATTTGCAAGAGCCACTCTTTTTAAGGCGACATAATTTCCCTAAAAATGCTCCTCATTTTAGTAATAAAATTTCTAATGCTTATCCTAATAATCCCTATTTGCATACCACCCTATGTCTGCAAAAACAACGTGCTATAGAGCAAATTGTACAAAATTATGCTAGCCATATTTCTTTAAGGGGCATTTATAATGCGGCTGCCTTAGTCGTAGATAATACTAGCGCCGAAATAATTGCATACATAGGCTCTCATAATTTCGAAGATAATTTACACCAGGGACAAGTAGACGGCATTCAAGCAGTACGCTCCCCGGGAAGTACCTTAAAACCTTTAATCTATGCCCTCGGAATAGATAGCGGTATAATTACTCCTAAAACCGTTTTACTAGATGTGCCTCTTAATTATCGGGGATATAGTCCTGAAAATTATGATGATCAATTTCGCGGGAAAGTTACCGCCACCTTTGCATTAGCTAATTCCCTTAATATTCCAGCTGTATGGCTTTTACAGAAATTAGAAACTCCTACTTTAATCAGAATTTTAGAAGAAGCCAATTTTCAAAATATTCGAATGCAAAAAAATAAACTAGGACTTTCGATGATTCTAGGTGGATGTGGCGTAAGCTTATATGAGCTGGTGGGCTTATACACAGCTTTTGCTAATCAAGGAATTTTTCGCCCTTTAAAAATGCTAAAAACCGAATCCAAAGTCCCGGCCAAGCGTTTATTTTCAGCACAAGCAGCATATCTTATCACAGAAATACTCACCCAACACAAACGCCCTGATTTACCTGAAGCCTTTGAGCTTACACCCGATCTCCCTAAAGTTGCGTGGAAAACAGGTACCTCTTATGGAAGAAGAGATGCTTGGAGCATTGGTTATACTCCAAGGTATACTGTAGGCGTATGGTGTGGAAATTTCAGTGGTGTAGGCAACCCTGCGCTTAGTGGAGCAGAAATAGCTACTCCTCTACTTTTTGAAATTTTTCGATACTTAGAATCTTTCATAAAAACGCCTAGCTGGTTTTTGCCACCTAACAACTTATCCTCCAGAGAAGTTTGTGTAGAAACCGGACTGCCACCAGATACTTTTTGTCATCATACTACCTGGGATAGTTACATTCCTGGTATTTCTAATTTTCAGCTTTGTAATCACAAAAAAGTTTTCTGGGTTTCTAAAGACCGCAAAATTAGCTATTGCAGTAGCTGCCTCCCTAGCGATGGGAGTTTCTATGCTCAAATGTATAATGTTTATCCGCCCGAGCTCTTACACTATTACTTACAAACCAAAATATCCCTAGAACTACCTCCTCCCCATAATCCCGTGTGTACCCAATTACTTAGCAGCGGAGGTTTACGTATTAGCTCTCTAAATGATGGCGCTGAGTACTTTATAGCGAAAAGAAAAAATACCCGAATTGCTCTTGAAGCACAAAATGATTTTGAAAGTTATCGCTTGTACTGGTTCGTAAAAGACAAATTTATAGGGCAATGCAGCCCAAGAGAAAGGATATTTTTTACACCTGAGGACAGTGGCTGGAATTCAATCATGTGCGTAGATGATAGGGGCAGAAAAGATATTATCAAAATTCGCATTATTTATTATTAGCGAGGATCTACATCAAAAACAAACTTAAGAGTATGGTTAGGAGCATTATTATAGTAGGCTTGAATTTTTTCTTTTAGCAAGCCACGAACATAAGTACTAGGCAATGTTTTGCCAACTTTAAGTAAAATTTGCATGCGATAAATACTCTTTATTCGAGCTACCATTGGATAAACAGGCCCTAGCATTGCTGTACCAAATTCTTTGCGAAGCTCTGTGCCAAAAATTTGCGCCTGCTGCTCTAAATAAATTTTATCTTTATGCTGCATCTCTATGCGTACCAACCGGCTATAGGGCGGATATAAAAATTTTTTTCGTTGCAAAATTTCATATTCATAAAAATCTTGGTAAGGAAGTTGTAGGAGTTCAAAAATTTTGTGATCAGGATTCATAGTTTGGATAATTACTCTTCCTTGCTTATGGCTCCTTCCAGCCCGGCCACTAAACTGTGTAAGTACTTGATAAGCATTTTCAAGAGCTCTAAAATCTGGAAAATTCAAAAGTCGATCCGCCTGAATTACCGCTACCAAAGTAACATTTTCGAAATCCAGCCCTTTAGTAACCATCTGTGTACCAATTAGAATTTGTACCTCTTGTCTTTCAAAGCGATAAATAAGATTTTGAGTTGCATTTTTGGTACGCGTAGTATCGGTATCCAAGCGTACCGTTTGGTAGTTAGGAAAAAGTTCTTGGATTTGCTCCTCTAGTCGTTCTGTTCCTATTCCCTCGTGCTTGAAAGCATATTCCTTACATTGCCTGCATCGCATTGTATTGCTATCTACATAGCCGCAGTAGTGACATTTTAGCTGCTTATCTTTTTTATGGTAAGTAAGACTAATATCACAATACAAACATTTAGGTGTATAACCACAATTTTGACAAACTAAGTAAGGAGAATAGCCCCGACGATTATGAAACAAAATTATTTGTTCTCCTTTTTGGAGCGTCTCCTTCATTGCTTTTAACAACACGTCTGAAAATAAACCATGGCTAAGTCGATTTCGAATTTGAGCTCGCATATCGATTATTTCAATTTGGGGCAAACGAGCTTCTAGGGCCCTCTGGTTCAAAGAAACTAAATGATAACGACCTTGTTTAGCGTTGGTGAAAGATTCCAGACTGGGCGTAGCCGAGCCTAGTATAATAGGAATTCCTAGCTTATGAGCGTAGTATATAGCTGTGTCTCGAGCATGGTAACGCGGCGCAGGATCATATTGCTTAAACGAACCATCATGCTCCTCGTCTACTATAATTAATCCCAATTCTGAAAAGGGCAAAAAAATAGAAGAACGAACCCCTATAATTACTCTATATAGACCTGATAAAACTTTTTTCCATGTTTCTACTCGCTCTGCTTGGCTAATTTTGCTATGATAAACCCCTACAATTTCACCAAATTCTGTAACTAACTTATCAATAATTTGCTTTGTAAGACCTATTTCTGGTAGAAGATAAAGCGCTTGCCGCTCTTGCACCAAACAATCTTTAATCAATTCTATGTATAAATGTGTTTTTCCACTTCCTGTTACGCCATGCAATAAAATAGGCTTAGGAGAACTGGTATTTAAAGCACTACGAATTTCATTCAAAGCTTGGACTTGCTTTTCTGTAAGAATAATATCTTTTTTATGCTTTTGGTGGAAGCTAAGGTCCGGAAGTCTTTCCACGGGAACTTTCTCAACCTGTAAAATTTTTTGTTCATATAAGGGTCGAATTTTAGCAGCTGTAATTCCCAATTTTTGACACACTTCTTTTTCAGTAAGCACTTTTTTTTGCAACCAAGCACTAGCTACAAGTTGTAAAATACTAGTTAGGGTACTATTTTTACTAATCTTTTCAAAAGTCTTTTGCAAATTTTCCTGTATTTGTTGGTCAGGAGCTAAAATCAAACAATTTTCCATCTTTGGCTTATACTTAGGCTTATACACTGCTTGTAATTCTATCCATCCACGCTCTTTTTGTTTTTTAATGAAATTTTGTGGGTTAGCAATCCCTAGTACCGTCTGTACTTCTTGCAAAGTTAAATTTCCTTTTGCCTGAAGAGCTTGGAAAAAAATATACTCTTTATCGCTTAATTTTTCTGAATTTTTCAAAGGGTCTATTTCTGTGGGCACAACAAATATAGTACTTTCACCTTTTAACCCTAAAGGTAAAGAAGCTCGTAACACTTCTCCTACCCCACAAAGGTAGTATTCTGCTACCCACTGGTATAAACCTAGCAATTGTGGCGTAACTACGGGCTCTGGGTCTAGCACTTCTTTTATATTTTTTAATTCCTCATACCGTTCAAGGCTAGATTCCTGGTAAATTTTTAATATCACACCTGCATATAACTTATTTTTGCCCAGCTGTACAAGTACTCTCTTGCCTACCTCGGGTTGAAGCTCGCCTGTATCCTCAAGACGATAAGTGAAAATAGCCTGCTGCGGAATAGGAAGTAAAATATCTGCTACCCTAAACCCAAGAGCCGAAACATTTAAATTTTCCAAAAAAGGAGTAGTGTTTGCTCCTAAATTATCATTTTCTAAAGAGTTCATTACCTAGAGTAGAGAAAATAGGATAGAGCAATTATTGCAAATTGTAACTTGTTTAATTTGGGGTATTCAAGATTAATAATTTTTGAAATTCTAGTAAATCATAATACTTAAACCGTCTTAGTTTGATAAAATTTATCAACATATAATTAATATAAAATTTTGCCTACAAATAATTAGTTTAATTATTACTAAATTAACTCTTAAATAAAACAAATACTCTTATAACTTGCTTTAAAGCTAAATTCTCAAAACTTAATTTTTTACTTAATTTTCTCATGACTAATTCAACCTTTTTCCCATATGGAATTAGTAACTTTGCTAAACTTGCTACTAAGTATGTATTTGTAGATAAAACTCCTTTTATTGAAAAGTTAGAGATTTTTGAAGAAAATTACGTTTCTTTTCTTCGTCCTCGCCGTTTTGGCAAAAGTCTTTTTGTTTCTTTGCTTGAGTACTACTACGATATCCATCACAAAGACAAATTTCAACAACTCTTTGCAAA